>JAOUDF010000147.1 GCA_029859385.1 Nitrospirota bacterium | reverse complement strand
GGTAAGCCAGTAAAAGACCATGCCGGTGTAGAACCAGCGGACTGGATAACTGGTGCGGAGGAAATCGCCGCTCCCTTTCAACGTCAAAATGAAGTTAGCCAGAACACTGGTCACCACCACCTCGATGGCAATGGTGGCGACAACGGAACTGTACTGCACATACATCGGCACCGGCGACCACATGAAGTGGTGTATCCCCTGCATCGGGTAGAAGAATGCCAGGCCCCAGAAACCGACGAGGCTCAGCGTATGGCTCCAGACCGGCCTTTTGATGATAGTGGGGACAAAGAAATACATGAGTCCCCAGCCCAGCGGCGTTACCAGCAGGCCCACCAGGTCGTGGATAAAGTTACCGGCAATGGCAGTACCCGCCGCACCCGGTATGAAGAACTGGGGAATGTAGTTCCCCATGATATAGACCATCACGGTCCATACCAGGGCGCCGGTGAAATACCAGAGGGAGACATAAAGAGGCGCATCCTTGCCGGCTTTTATGATGGAGGGGAGTATATTGATGGCCAGCAGAACAAGGGCAACAACGATGAAAGGGTCGACAAAGATGGGGGTTTCCCCCCACTCCACTCCCTGGGCATAACCGCCGAGAATCCCCAGCGCGCTGGCTACAACCGCCGCCTGTATGCTCCAGAAAACTACCCAGCTCAAACGGACACTGGATATAGGATGTCCGCCAAGTCTTGGTACCGCCCAGTAGACGCCGGCCAGAAGTCCATTAAGAAGCCAACCGTAGGCAACGGCGTTGGTATGGAGCATCCGCACCCTGCCGGGGGATAAAAACTCTACCTCCTTGAACGGATAATGATCGAGGAACTGAAGGGAAAAGAGAAGACCGGCCAGCATGAGCAGGAGGAGATAGGCAACCGCAGCAATCATGTGGGCCTGAACCAGACGGTAGTTGACCAGGCTCTTTATCCCGTTCATTTCCTCCCTCCTTTGAGGCTGAGCAGATAGGAGATGAGGTTCCAGCGGTCGTCTTCGGACAGGTGACCAAAGGAAGGCATGGGAGCCCCTTCGACACCGGTGCTTATGGTACGGAAGAGGTCGACCGGGCTACCCCCTGCCCGATAAACTCCCCGCTTGAAGTTGCGCGGTTTCACTGGGCTGCCCCAGGAATCTTCGAGAGATGCGGCGGTCACACCCTTGCCGTCCCCTTCGTCTCCATGGCAGACGGCACAGCCGTTGTTGGCGTACACATCCTTTCCCTTTGTCACGGAGTCAGGCGAGTTTATAAAATCGGGAAGAGGCGGAACCACGACGGCCGGCTGGGGCACTTCTTTTGCCCAACGCTCGGAGAATGTCTTGAGGTAAACGATGACCGCCTTTCGCTCCTGTTCCGGCATAAGGGGATAGGCCGGCATGGCGCTTCCCGGCAAGCCGTTTGTTATGGTCTGCATCAGGTCGCCGTCGGTGGGCATGGAACCCAATGGCGTTGATTTGAACTTGAAGGTGCCTGAAGTGAAATCGCGGGGTTTGATTATGAGAAGAGTGGCGCCCTTGCCTTTGCCGTCACCCTTTGTGCCGTGACAGCCAACGCAGTAGCGAAGATATGCCTCTTTGCCGGTATCGGGCACTGCGCCGGAATGCGCGAAAAGCGTCGTGGCAGCAATAAGTACCATCATCAGTGCCGTGAGGAATTTCATCAAGCAGGATGCTCCTTTCCCGGGCCTTGTGTACTTTAAATTTGCTCAACTATAGCGCACACTCTTTATATGTCAAGTGAGAGATTCCTCATCAACCACGCGGTGGATTGGGGATATATGTTTTCTTGACACATCTCCATCCCCTTCATAAGATACGTGGACCTTTAACTATTTATCAAGGAACAGCAAATGGTTGTCCGCCGCGAGATTATCGAAGACCTGCACAAGGATTTTCACAGCTTTACCAAGGGAAGGCTGTCATGCCCTGCCCATATACATCACATATCCTACCTGATCGAGGATGAATCTCACGCCGCCTCCGGCATTGAGAGCGAAATCAAGTGCCTTATCGGTGGGATGCAGATCGATCCTGCCACTATCATACAGGGTGAAGCCTACGGTGCGGGATACAGGACGCTCGAAAATGGAGACGTCTATATTCTCAAGTGGGAGATTCACTCCGAGTACTACAACTATCAGTTCTGGTATCTCCCGGCAGACAAGAGCAAACCCCTCTCCTTCGGCGACCTTGAGACCGAACTTCCTACCCTGCCGGTCTGCTTTCTGGGCACCAAGGTAACGGCGCTCGATATCATCATCACCGACGATGCCTCCTATGTACAACCGGCGAGGCTTCAGGAGCAGCTTGGCGACACCATTTACGCCAATAGGGTCATGCACTCGGATATCCAGATACTGACAAACTACCGCCCCGACAAGAGAAACCGGGAGCGATACCTGGTCTATGCCGGTGACCGACAGACCTTGATGGGCAGAATTGACCAGGTTGTCGAAAATATCGGACGGACGGAGAACTACTACCACTTGCTGCTCCTCCCCCTCCCCGACTACCTGGTTAAACTCAATACCGTGGGAGTCATCGAGAAACGGGTAGCCGAGAGAACGGGGAAGATTACCGAAACATTAGAGAAGGCTTCGGGAGAAGACCTGGAGACATGGCTGAAGGAACTTACCAGCGAACTCTCGCAGATACACAACATCAATGAGCGCCTTCGGCACCGCTTCTCCGCGACCTTTCACTATGACAAGATTTATAACCGCGCCCTTGATGACTGGCGGGCCGAAGCACTGGGGACCTATGAGCCGCTTCGGGGCGTCCTCAATCGAAAGACCGAAATGATCACCGACGACTACCAGCGGCTGATTCAGCGGTTTGACGCAGCCGAGAAGGCCATTGCCGACCTGATCTCGGTGCTCCGTACCCGTATCGACCTGATCCTCCAGCGGCAGAACCTTGAAATGCTCGAAGGGATGCATGCCACCGCGAAACACCAGGTCAAGCTGCAGGAGACCGTAGAAGGCCTCTCGATCATAGTCATTTCATACTATCTTACCGGCTTGGCCGGTTATGTCTTCAAGGCAATGGAGAAGGCATGGGGGCTGAACTCATCCCTGGCCACCGGCATCTTCGTGCCCGTCGCCATCCTCTTCAGCTTTTTCGTTTCCCGGAAGTTCAAGAAGGCAATGGAAAAACACGAAAAGTAATCAGTTGCCTGAAACAAGAATCCGCTCCTGATCCTTGAAGATAACTATCATCTTTTTCTGGGCAGTGCTTCGCACGGCGCCACGGCCGAAGGTCGAATGCGCTACCAGATCGCCTACACTGAAGGCCCTCTTCATGTCGTAGGGGATATCTTCTCCCGCTGCTCCTGCCACGGCAGCCTCCCACCGCTTTTCCAGAGCACTTTTCCTGACCGTCGTTCCGGATACTGATTTCATCTTCACCTCCCTGGCCTTTTCCTTGGCCGCATCTTTGTAATTGTGCTGGCTACCGCAGGTCCCGCATTTGACCCTCGCCACCTTTTCGTCAATCATTGCGATGATGGTATGCCCCAGGTTAAGCTTGCATCTGGTGCAATAACTGTCTATATAACCGCCCGCCATTGGTTTCTTTTTCATTATTCCTCTATCCTTGATCCTTCCCAAACACTATCTTTCTAATGCCACTGCTCCCCAATGGATCGGCTTCGCAAGAAGAAAAGCCGGGCCTGCCTCCCATCGGATGGGGGGCTGGCCCGGCCCTCAGGTCTTCAGACTGAAAAGAATCTGTTTCCGGTAGAAATTTAGCAGGAACCCTTGCACTTGCAGGTAGTTGCGGGCTTACGGACGATCTTCTTGATGGTCATAAGAAAATCACCTCCTTTCTGATTAAAGCATTTACCCAAAAGGGTACCTCAACTGGCTGCGTAAGTCCAGCACTTGATGGGATCGCGGGCGGTAATGCTGCCGCCATACTTCTCCGCCCTGTAGCGGCAGCCGCCATGGCATTCCTCGATGAACGCGCAGTTGGTGCATTCTGTCAACGAGTCCAGCTTTGGCAGCTTGAGCCGCTCCCAACAGGTTCGCAGGCCTTCCCTGAGGAACCCGAGCGGCTTGTCGGCATAGAACCCGCAGCGGCAGATGCGGGTGTCGGGCATCATGGCGCACAGGTGTGCGCCGCAGACATAGCCGCCGGTGGAACCGTGAAAGTAGCCTCCAAATCCATACTGCATGAGCGTTCCCGCTTCCTTCGGCGAAAGCAGCAGGTCCTTGTTTTCATCAAGGCGACCGGCGGGGCAGGGCACATCGACGTTCCACTCGCGGATATCGAGGGCTGCCAGAAACTCCTGCATGGCCGGCAGGTCGTGCCTGTTGGCAGTGGTGATCATGGTGGCCACGGACACTGCTATGCCGACCTCCTGCAACTCCCGTATCCCGTTGATGATCTTCCCGAAGGTCCCCTCTCCTCTGATGCTGTCGTGGGCATCTTCCATTCCGTCGAGACTTACCTGCACCTCATGTACTTTCAGGCGGCGGGCGGTTTCGTGGGTAATCAGCGTCCCGTTGGTCAGCAGGATGGAGCGGAAAGAGTAGTCGGGAAGGCGCTCGTTGATCGCCCAGAAATTCCGGTGCATCATCGGCTCGCCGCCGGAGAGAAGAAGCCGCAGCCCCTGCATCTCCTCGAACTGTCCCACAGTGCTGAACACATCGTCCGGCGGCATATCCATCACGCCGGGATCACCAAGGTAGCAGTGGGTACAGAAGAGGTTGCACCGGTTGGATATCTGAAGTTCGAGATAGCGCAGCGAGGGGACTGATGACTGCCCCTCGACAACGCGCCGTGACTCAGGGGTGGCGGTCTTTACCAGCAGCCCTTCATCGAGACCGTAGTCGACAAACTCCGCCGCATCGGAAGACAAACCCTCCGCGACGACCTCTCCACGGTTGCACCGTGAGAGAAAGCCGAAGGCCTCTTCGTCCATTTCGTAGAGTTCGTCTTTTGAAATATTATAGAGGTAAGGCTGCTCCAGGCGCTTGAGGGTGCACCCTTCGCCGAGGGAGAGAAACGGCATAACTAACCCATATCAACGACCATGAGGCGTATCTCCGACATCTCCTCCATGGAGTACTTGATGCCTTCACGACCAAAGCCTGACTGCTTGACGCCGCCGTAGGGCATGTTGTCCACCCGGAAGGTGGGGACGTCGTTGACGATCAGGCCACCCACTTCAAGCTCGCGGTAGGCCTTGAGAATGCTCGGCATGTCGCGGCTGAAAAGCCCTGCCTGCAGGCCGAAGTCCGAATTGTTCACGGCGGCAAGGGCCTCATCGAACTCGGCAAAAGGCGTCACCGTAACCAGCGGGGCAAAGGCCTCCTGGGAGCATACCTTCATCTGAGTAGTAACATTGGTAAGGATGGTGGGTTGGAAGAAGTTCCCCTCCCGTTTGCCGCCGGTCAGCGCCACTGCACCAGCCGCCACCGCCTCATTGACCCAGGCCTCGGTCCGGGCGGCAGAACCGGGGTTGATAAGCGGCCCAACGTTGGTCGTCTCATCCAACGGGTCGCCCATCTTCAGCTTCTTTACCGCATCGACGAACTTCGCCATGAACGGCTCATACACATTTTTATGCACATACATCCGCTGGACCGATATACAGACCTGCCCGGAAAAAGCGAAGGCCCCCATGGTGCACCGCGCTGCGGCACGGTCGAGGTCGGCATCCTTGTCGATGATGACCGCGGCGTTGCCGCCCAGTTCGAGCAGGGCCTTCTTGCTTCCGCAGATGCTCCGGATGTGCCAGCCGATAGGCGCGCTGCCGGTAAAGGAAACGACGCGGAGCCGTTCATCGCGAATCAGCTCTTCCACCAGAGGAACATGGAAATAGACGACATTCACCGCCTCCTCGGGCCAACCCGATTCCAGCATGATCTCACCCAATAGCAGTGCGGTAAGAGGGGTCTTCTCCGCGGGCTTGATGATGATTGGGTTCCCTACCGCCAGAGCCGGTGCAACCTTGTGGGCCACAAGGTTGATGGGGAAGTTGAAGGGGGTAATCCCCAGCACGGGTCCCGCCGGAAACCGCCGGGTAATACCCCACCGTCCCTTGGTCGCCACGGTAATATCCAGGGGCATCAGTTCGCCGCCCCACCGCTTGGTCTCTTCCGAGGCCACGGTAAAGGTCGTAACGGCGCGGCCCACCTCTCCCCGGGCATCGTTGATCGGCTTGCCCGCCTCCAGGGCAATGGTGCGTGCGACTTCCTCTTTTCTCTTGTCCAGCCCTTCGGCGATATTTCTCAGA
>JAOUDF010000146.1 GCA_029859385.1 Nitrospirota bacterium | reverse complement strand
ACTACCGCTTTGGCGGTACACATAGAAACATGGCCCTGTCACATCGCCACGCTTCCCGTGGCCGTGAACATAGGATGCCACGCATACCGGCACACGAGTGTAACCCTTTAACGACACCTTAGGTGATACCATGCCGACCACCAAGACAACTGCCAAGACAACCAGCAAACGGAGCGCCATGAAAAAGACCTTTATCCTCGACACCAATGTCCTGCTCCACGACCCCAACGCGCTCTATCAGTTTGCCGAGCACGACATCGTCATCCCCATTGCCGTCATCGAGGAGATGGACCGCTTCAAGAAGGGGCTCGACGAAATGGGCAGGAACGCCCGGCAGGTCTCCCGTTACCTCGACGAACTGCGTCTCAAGGACAAGCTGAGCACCGGCGTCCCCCTTCCCACCGGCGGCACACTCAAGGTCGTTCTCGACAAGAAGCAGGACGACATCCTTCCGCCCGAACTGATGCTGGCGAAAGGCGACAACCGTATCCTCGCGGTGGCCATGCAGCTCAACCAGGTAGCCAAGGGGCCGATCATCATGGTCACCAAGGACACCAACATGAGGATCAAGGCCGACGCCCTGGGCCTCATCGCGGAGGACTATGAGGCCGGGCAGGTCGACATCGAGGAGCTCTACTCGGGTATGATGGAGATCGAGGCCGATGCAGCCGACCTCGACGCCCTTTACGAAGGCGGCCTTTCCGTATCCAATAAACATCCGCATTATCCCAACCAGTTTGTGCTGCTGCGCGACCGCGACAACAGCCAGCATACCGCCCTTGGGCGCTATGAAGCGGCGCGGAACGCCATCGTTCCCATTGTGAGCGTCAAAGGCGGCGTCTGGGGGATCAACGCACGGAACAGGGAGCAGGCATGCGCCCTCGATCTGCTGCTCAACGACGACATAAAGCTGGTCACCCTCGTGGGCAAGGCCGGCACCGGAAAGACATTGCTCGCTCTTGCGGCCGGGCTGGAGAAGACCGTCGAGCGCGGCTCTTTCCAGCGCCTCGTGGTCTCCCGTCCCATCTATCCCATGGGCAAGGACATCGGCTACCTTCCCGGCGACATCGGCGAAAAGCTCAAGCCGTGGATGCAGCCGATCTTCGACAACATCGACTTCCTCATGGGAGGCGGGCAGGGGAAGGGCAAGGTACGGCGCGACGCGCAGAGCCTGGTCGACATGGGCATGCTCGAACTGGAGGCCCTCACCTACATCCGCGGCCGGAGCCTTCCGCACCAGTACCTCATCGTGGACGAGGCGCAGAACCTCACCCCGCACGAGATAAAGACCATCGTCTCGCGGGCCGGCGAAGGGACCAAGATCGTCCTCACCGGCGACCCGTACCAGATCGACAACCCCTACGTCGATTCCTCCAGCAACGGCCTCACCTACGTTGCCGAGCGGTTCAAGGAAGAAGCCATCTCCGGCCATATCACCATGGTCAAGGGAGAGCGGTCGCCCCTTGCCGAGCTGGCGGCGTCGAAACTGTAGATAAAGGCAACTGTGTCAGTCTTCAGTTGAGTGCTGAAGGCTGACTCAGAACATCCCCTTCAAGAACGATCACGTTTGATAACAAGCCTCCCGGCCGGGGCAGGGCTTGCGCTTTACCTCTCTGCAAATCGCAATGAATCCCATAAATGCATCAACAATAATTTTCTTGCTTGCTTATTCCGGGTTTGCTACCGTTTGGGGTAGCAACTGCCTGCTGTCTGGTTGAAAAATTCTTCGTGGACAGAAGGGCTATAGAATGTGCCCAGCTGCGACTCAGGTTTTCTATGTGAAGATTCCGTTTGTCAAATATTGTGATGCATTAGGAGTATGTTGAATTGAAGCTCAGACGACTCGATGTGAACGGGTTTAGGTCTTTAGCGGCCTTTGACATCAGCTTTGATGAATCGCTTACAGTTGTAGTGGGTGAAAACGATGCAGGGAAAACGTCACTTATCGAGTGTTTGAAGGTCGTTACTCAAGGTAGGCCCGTCGGGCCTGATGATTTCACGTATGGCGTGAACCAGCTAGTCATCTCTGTAGAGATTGATGATTTTGTTTTCCGTAAGGAGTATCGAAAGGACGGGTTAGCAGTTCGAGAAGAATCATTCAGAGCATATCCGTCACGTAATTATGTTGAGCGTAATCTAACAATTCTCTCAGATAGTTCATTTGATGCTTCTTCCGAAGCAGGCCAATCTAATGTCAAGGAAGTAGCGAAGATTCTCGGGCTTACCGTCAGATCAAATTCAAATATTGAAAACCTAAAGACACAGGTCATTTCAAAACTCTCGTCGGGCGAAGAACTGATAATAGAGAACGCTTCCTTTCCTAAGTTCAACAACATCCAGCTTGATGGCCGTCAGTTTGAAAACGTGCCGGCCTTCTTTAAGGAAGTCTTTCTAAAGGAAAAACAAGCAAGTATCTGGCGGGAGCAAGTAAGTGAGGGGACGACGGTTGAGACGTTCGTCAAGTCTCATCTTGAGGCTTATTCGAACGAAGTGTCTAGGCAGATACAAGAACGGGGTATCATCGACAAACTCAGGATGTTCTTGCGAGATCTGACGGAAGTGAAGGTCGAACCAATCTTTTACGCTCGTGATTTAAACGTAGACGCGAAGGTGAAGTTCCTTGAAAACGGGAACGAAATTAATATTGAAAATAAGGGCGATGGAACTAAACGGCGCATAACAATGGCGTTACTGGAATTCAAGAAGGAACAAAGCAGAGTCCCAAACGACGACCAAACAATATATCTTCTTGATGAACCAGACACTCACCTTCATGTTCGCGCCCAACTTGAGCTAGTCGAAACAGTTGAAGGGTTTTCGGCGGGCGGCAACCAGGTAATCCTTACAACGCACTCCCCATTTATTGTAAATGCGGCGAAACCAGGGCAGATACGGATGCTTTCGCTTATCAACGGTGCAACAGCAATAAAATCTATCCACGCAGACCCTGTATCAGCTGCTCGTATACTTCGTGCGCTTGGTGTAGAAAACACTCACTTATTCTTCTCTCGACAAATTGTTATCGTTGAGGGAGAGACAGAAGAGAACTTTATTCCCGCGCAGTATCTTAGGCAGACGCAACACACGCTGTCGTCTGGTTTGGTCAAAGTGATAAACGTTCGTGGTGTTCAGAACATTGTGGGTTTCGCTAGAGCAATACTGGAACTGCATGATCCTAGTCGCGTCTTTGTGCTTTGTGACAATGACCTGTCCAACGAACTGCGCGAACTAATCAGTTCGCTAAATTTGCCTCAAGAGAATCAATTTCAAGTTGGCACAAGAGAATTCGAAGATGCGTTTAGTTCCCAGGTAATACATCGCTGTTGGTCAGACTATCATAGTGATTGCGGGCGAGCTGCCCCAACTGACTGGACTATTGGGGCAATTGAGCAGGTAAGGCTGGCATGTGCAAGTGATGGGCGAAAGTTCTCGAAAGCGATACGTTCTCTAAATCGGGGAGGCAAGACTATGAGCAAACCTATTCTTGGTACAGCGCTAGGGGCGCGCACGGAAGAGAACGAGCTGCCACAAGAGATAAGAAATCTATTCCAACAGCTTACTAATGCATAACAACGCGGCCAGTGCCGATTCGCAAAAGCGACGCTCCACTCTGCTTTTGCTCGCGGGTTAACGTGAACGTTAGAACTTTTCATCAACTCAGGAGGCAATATGGGCATCAAAGACACAATCGCTTCTGCTGGTCGCAATTTGCATACCATCATCATTACTGCACGCGAAGATGACGGCAGCGTAGAAACGAGAGAAGCAGAGCCATATAGCTATCGCCAAAAAGGCAGAGATGAAAAGTTCTTCTGCTATGACATCAAGAAAGGTGGCATTCGTAATTTCCACGTATCAAGCATCATCTCTGTCGAAGAAACACAAAATTCATTTACCCCGCGCTGGCCGGTTGAGGTGTAACAAGGAAAAGCTGCGGGTCAGGCATTGGGGGATTTTGGGGACGTTCTTTCCTAATTTCTAAAACTGAGTCGGGGTCAACTGAGTCGGGGACTGAGTCGGGGTCGCTTCGACTGAGTCGGGGTCGCTTCTTGAAATTGACAAAATCCTGTGAGAACCTTGGAGAGTCACTAGGGGCAGGCATTGTTACTTTGTTTTTTGCCTCACATTGACTCGAATGCAAAATACAGGGCTTTGCCGTAACACTCTCGCACCAGAAAGGCTGCGGGGGTCAGGCTTTGTTAATTTGATATCCCTCCTCGTTATTTACACCGAAAGTTCATGCGACTCCCCCGCGCCCCGAGGCACCTTCTGGGGCACCTTCTATGTCAGGCTTGCAATCCTGTCGAACATCTCCCTACGAACCTGCTGCAATCCATTCCCAGGCTCTACCGCTCAGAGGGGTTTATTGTAGCGCTTTTGCGCTGCGCGTAACCGGCCTGATCCATCCTCAACAAGACCTCTCCTTTGAAATATTCCTGTTGACTCGTGAAGCGAATAGCTGTCATAATCGCTTCATGATTTGAGGCGATTATGGGTTGAAAATGTCTCACTACATCTGGCAAAACAAAAACTGGCACAACTTTCGATGGGATACCAGCGCCCTGCTTTCCGCCCTCAGCGAATGCCGCCTGCTCCAGGGAAAACTGCTGAGCAAGGTTTCGACTCTTGGTTTGGAGCTGGGTCGGGAGGCGCAGGCGGAGATCGTTATCGAGGAGGCAGTGAAGACCTCGGCGATTGAAGGGGAGCGCCTGTCCAGAGAATCGGTGCGGTCGTCGGTGGCCCGCAGGCTCGGACTTCCCTCGGCCGGGCTTCCGGTAGACCGGCATACCGACGGCCTTGTCGGCATTCTTCTTGATGCCACGCAGAATTTTGATATGCCGCTTACGGCGGATAGACTGCACGGGTGGCACGCCGCCCTTTTCCCTACGGGATATTCGGGGTTACACAAGGTCAGCGCCGGAGAGTGGAGAGGCGAGGAGCCAATGCGCGTGGTTTCGGGTCCGGTCGGGCGGGAAACGGTTCACTTTGAGGCCCCGCCTGCTGGCCGTGTCGATGGCGAGATGCGCCGGTTTTTTCAGTGGTGGCAAGGCGAGCAGGGAAAAGTTGAAGGGTTGCTCCGGGCTGCTATCGTCCATTTCCGCTTTGTAACGATCCATCCGTACGAGGACGGCAACGGCAGGCTGGCTCGCGCCCTTACCGATTTGGCATTAGCCCAGGACGACCGTCAGGCTGTGCGCTATTACAGCCTTTCGGCGCAGATAATGGTGGAGCGTGATAGTTACTACGGGGTGTTGGAAAAATGTCAGAAAGGAGACGGTGACATTACCGAATGGCTCTCCTGGTTCCTGGGATGTTTTTCAAGGTCGATCGCACGTTCGGACCGTATTTTGACGACGGTGTTCGATAAGGTGGCGTTCTGGAACCTGCACGCCCGCACCTCTCTTACCGAACGACAGAGAAAGATTGTCAACCGTTTGCTGGATTGCGGCCGAGAGGGCTTTGAAGGAGGGCTTTCAACGAGAAAGTATGTCTCCATTACCGGTGCAAGCAGGGCAACTGCCTTCCGCGAACTGGAACAGCTTCTCGGGCTGGGCGTCATTCGCAGAAGACCGGGCGGAGGTCGTAGCGCCAGCTATGAGCTCGTGTGGCCGTAGCCATCGACTGTTTATCACACCGAAAGCTCATGCGACTTCCCCGCACCCCGGGGAATCCGAATCTGATCGACCATCTCGCGCACGGCGGGCGGCGGGTGGGGTGTAAATGCCGCCACGGATATCGCGACGGCGAAGTTGACGAGCATCCCCAGCGTCCCGATCCCTTCGGGGGAGATGCCGAACCACCAGTGGGCGGCGTTGTTGAGTTCGGGATGCAGGAACTTGAAGTAGACGATGTAGCCCGCCGTCATGGTGATGCCTGCGATCATGCCGCTGATAGCACCCTCCCGGTTCATTCTGCGCGAAAATATCCCCATGATGATTGCAGGAAAGAACGATGACGCCGCCAGGCCGAAGGCGAAGGCGACGACCTCGGCCACGAACCCCGGCGGGTTGATGCCGAAGTATCCGGCGACGCAGACGGCTGCTGCGGCGGCGACCCGGGCGAGCATGAGTTCCTGCTTTTCGTTGATATTGTGGTTGAACCCGCGTTTCATAAGATCATGGGCCACGGCGGTCGAGATGACCAGCAGCAGGCCCGCCGCGGTGGACAGCGCCGCCGCGAGGCCGCCTGCGGCTACGAGGCCGATGACCCAGTTGGGGAGTCGGGCGATCTCGGGGTTTGCCAACACCATGATATCCCGGTCGATGACCAGTTCATTTGCCTCGGTCGAT
>JAOUDF010000145.1 GCA_029859385.1 Nitrospirota bacterium | reverse complement strand
GTCAGGCATGGGTCGCCGAGATTGGCCAGGAAGGTGTCGCGGTCGATGACGTTCTTGTACCACCCGTCAATTTCCCTCTGGTCGACCATGGCCAGCTCGAACCGGTCGATGTTGATGATGTTCTGGTACTGGGCCGGCTCGACCCTCTGGTCGGTCATTGCCAGCATGAAGTACTCCTTGTTGATCATGTTCTTGTAGGTGCCGTAGTCGTTCTGCTCGGTCAGGGCCGCCTCGAAGCGGTCGAGGGTCATGATGTTGTTGTATGCGGCGTCGCCCGCGGCGAAGGTCGTCCCGGCGATGGCTAATGTCACAAGGGCGGTCAGGATGCTGAGTGTGTTGATAAGGCGTTTCATAATAGTTCTCCATTAATTAAAGCGTTAAGGTTGATCTGCGATATTTTCTCCGATATCCGTTGCTGCTCTGTTTTGCTGGTGGTCATTATGTTCCTCCTGAATCGTTCGTGTCTGTTTAACCGGTTTTTGTGCCTTGTTATTCACTAGTATCGTCTCTGTTGATTAAGCTGGAGTTAAACGAAATCAGGAAAGTTGAAGGCTTGCCGGAATTCTGAGAAAAAAAGATGAGAGAGAGGAATGCTACGGCAATAAAATCATCAAAGGACGTCATTCCCGCGAAAGCGGGAATCCATGCTACTGGATGCCCGATAAGATCACTCGGGCATGACAGGATGTTTCACCTGTTTTTTTGCAACAGTCCGCCGGTCATCCGGCGACCCAGCGCAAAGACAATCAGAAACCATGCAAGGAGGGCAATCCAGACCGTGACATGGGATATCAGGTGCAGTGCGTCAAACTCCGCTGCCAGAGAAACCTGATAGGTCGCGACGGTGTACATGCCGAGAGGAAAGACGATGCTCCATTGCCTCGGGTCGTAGCGAAGCGGTATCTTGTGCACGCCGTGCTTCCATATGCCGATCACGACGAGCAGCGGTATCCACCATGTCGCCCATGTCCAGGTAATGACGGCCACCGCTTCTATGACCGCGTGGACCTCGTAGATCGCGTCTATGATGGGCGATGACATCTCGATGCCGCTGCTGGCGTTGGCGCATATGGCCGCCGCCCCCATGATGACCCACATCTGCGGGGTATAGTCGTCGGGGGTTATCTCCTGAAAAAAGATGCGGTAGGAGAAGAGGGTGACGAAGATGGCGTAGAGGAACAGCCCCAGCCCCCACAGCATGAACAGCGCGAACATCATCCACCGGTCGTAGTCGCCGATGTCGGGGATTATCTTGAGCCCCAGCAGCACAAGGGACTGGGTGCCGACTATGCAGATGAGCCATCCGCCGTCCACGATGTTTACGTTCCGCTCGTGATGAAAGAGCATTAGCACGCCGAAGCTGCAATAGAGGAGGACGGCCCATACGATGAGGGCAATCCACCAGCATGCTATCGCCGACACGACATGGTCGTGAATGTAGAGCACAAGCCCCAACACGTCGGTCGCAGCGACGAAGGTGAAATAGTTGAAGGTGAGGCGCGGGTTGGTCAGGTCGGCCCAGACCGCCTTTGGGAAGCGAACCGTGCGCCAGATATACAGGATGGCGAGGATGCACCACGAGGCGACGGTGCTCCAGTAGAGCACGTCCGAGAAGACCGGGTTGCCGAGGATATCGAGGGCTATGGCGATTATCCCCGTCGCCATGGTCATGGCGAAATAGGTTGGATGAAGCGTCTTCAGCCAGTTCAGTCTGTCGGATTCCGAAGGCATCCTGATTTCCTCTTGAAGGGGGCTCACGGTCGACCGGGCCTCATCTGAATATAGACGGGCGATCGATGACCGTCAAAAACCCCGGCTTCGTGCCGTGTTGTTAATCTTTTACGGCATGGGTGGTTAAAGGGCCATTAAGGGTGGTTTCAATATCATGAAATATCCCGGGGGTGTTGGAAGACCGTTATCCACGCCACCGCCAGTGGAACAACTCTAAAGGTATCTTTCACCATCAGAGTCCCGAGCGAGTACTTCCCAGGCTATCGCAACCATGTGCACAAGTCGCGTTTATAACGGTCTTCCAACACCCCCGGGATATTCTCTGGCGTTGACATACATGGACATGCGAATCGCCGAGGCGTATAATCCTCGATCATGACCTGGAAGCTCAAAGAAAAGGCCCGCAAGCGGCTCGATGCCGAGACGGGCACTATTACCAAATCGCCCGGCGGCAAGCTGCGGGTGGCCCTTGTCTATCCCAATACCTACTACGTCGGAATGTCGAACCTGGGCTTTCAGACGGTCTATAACCTCTTCAACCGGCGCGACGACGTGGTCTGCGAACGGGCCTTTCTTCCCGACCCCGACGACCTGGCCGAGCACGAGCGGACCAGCACCGAACTCTTCACCATCGAGTCGCAGACGCCGCTCTCATCCTTCGATCTCGTAGCCTTTTCGCTGCACTTCGAGCCCGATTACGCCAACGTCCTGAAGGTCCTCGACCTTGCCCGGCTTCCGCTGTTGAGCGCCGAGCGGGGCGATGCCGACCCGTTCGTTCTGGTGGGGGGCGTCTGCGCCTTCTTCAACCCCGAGCCGATGGCCGATTTTGCCGACTTCTTCGCCGTGGGGGAGGGGGAGTGTTTTGTGGATGCCATCGTCGAGGGCCTCGAGCGATTGAGAGGGCAACCGCGCAAAGAGGTGTTGGAGGGGCTGTCGGAAATCCCCGGCATCTATGTCCCACGGTTCTATGAGCCGGTATACAACGACGATGGCACGGTGGCGCGATACTCACCCGAGATGCCGCATTTTCTCAAGCGGCACGTTGACGACATTGAGCAGTGGGACACCTCATCGGTGATCCTCACCGATGACACGGAGTTCGGCCGGATGTACCTGGTGGAGGCGTCGCGAGGGTGCGGCCGCAACTGCCGTTTCTGTCTTGCCGGGTATATCGCCCTGCCGCCGAAATACCGCGGGCTTGACTATCTCGCCCGCAAGATGAGAGAGGCGGCGGCGATCACCGACCGGATCGGCCTTATCGGCGCGGCCTTGTCGGACCATCCCTTCATCCGCCAGTTCTGCAAGGGGCTCGAGGGAGTGAAACTCTCGGTGTCGAGCCTGCGGGCCGACGGCATCTCCGAAGAGCTGATCACTGCTCTGGAGAACAGCGGCGACAAGACGGTGACCTTCGCTCCTGAGGCGGCTACGGACAGGCTTCGGCGGGTAATCAACAAGGGGGTAAGCGAACGGGACATCCTGGGTGCGGTGCGCACCATCTGCGAGCACAGGATTCCAAACATCAAGCTCTACTTCATGGTGGGCCTGCCTACGGAGACGCAGGAGGATGTGGACGCCATCCTCGACCTGGCCCGGAAGGTGCGCAAGGTGCAGGAGGAGATCGGCGCGAAGCTGGGGCGGGTGGGCAAGCTGACCCTCAGCGTCAACGCCTTCGTGCCCAAACCGCACACGCCTTTTCAGTGGTACCCGATGGAGGAGGTGGTGTCGCTGGAGAAGAAGATGAAGTATCTGTCCCGTGAGGCGACGCGGATTCCGGGGACGTCGATGGTGCACGGCACTCCAAAGTGGGACCTGATGCAGGCGGTGCTGGCGAGGGGCGACCGGAGGGTGGGGCGGTTTGTCATGGCGCTCTACAGGGCGGGGGGCAACGTGCGGCGGGCTTTTGCCGAGAGCGGTATCGATGCGACCTTCTATGCGACACGAGAGAGAGGAAAGGATGAGGTCTTCCCCTGGGAAGTGGTGTCGCTGGGGGTTGACCGCGAGTTTTTCCGGCGCGAGTACGAGCGGGGGCTGAAGGGCGAATATACCGCGCCGTGCCCGGAGAGGAACTGCGTGCGGTGCGGGGTCTGTTGATTAAAATTTTGACATCGATGGTTTTAGGTGGCAGGTTTAATAGCTACCTGCCGTGACCGGGAGGAGGGGGAGTGGAACGACGGAACAGCTGGAGTATTGATGAGGGTGGCGGAGCTGTCCTCTATGGCGGTTTTGCCAAGAAGGTGACGGCGTTCTTCGGGACGCGGGCCATGGATGACGAGGCGCTGTTTGAGCGGTTGGGCATAGAGGCCGACATCTTCGTCAAGCAGACCCATTCGACGGAAATTCTGGCTGTTGATAGCCACCGGTCGGTCAGTGAATGGATCGAAGAGGGGAAGAAGGGATACGACGGTATTGTCACCGACAGGCCGGGCTGGGCAGTGGCGATCTACACTGCGGACTGCGTCCCCGTTCTTCTGTATGACGGACGAAAAAAGGTTTGTGCCGCGGTCCACGCTGGCTGGCGCGGTACGGCGGGAGAGATAGTAAAGAAGGCTGTTGAGGTGATGCGGGAAAAGTACGGCAGCCGTCCGGCGGATATCGGCGCGGCGATCGGGCCGTGCATCGGGTCGTGCTGTTACCAGGTGGACGACGCGGTCTACAACTCCTTTCGGTTGTATCCATGGAAAGGCGAGGTCTTCAGGGAAGACGGCCCGAGGTGGCGCCTCAACCTCAAGGATACCAACCGCCGGCAGTTGATGGAAGCGGGGCTTGCGGATGAAAAGATAAGTTCATCGCATTTGTGTACGGCCTGCCGGACTGACCTCTTTTTCTCTTACCGGCTCGAGGGGAGCACCGGCAGGATGGTGAGCGGGATTGTCATGAAGGGATAGAGAAGGATGGCGGAGTTGTTGCAACAGGCCGAAGCAGGCTACCGGCAGACGGAAGAGCGCTACCGGGCTCTGGTGGAGCAGTCGCTGGTGGGAGTATACCTCATAAAGGGCGACCGCTTCATCTATTGCAACGAGGCCCTGTTCCGGATGTTTGGCTACGAGACGGACGAGGATTTCAAGCGGCTGTCGCCGCTGGACCTGGTTCACCCGGCGGACCGGCCGAAAGTGGCGAAGAATATCGAGGCACGTCTCAGGGGAGAGGTTGAGTCGGTCCGCTATGGCTTCCGGGGACTGCACCGTAACGGGTCGGTCATTCATTGCGAGGTCTTCGGACGGAGGATCATCGATGAGGGCGAGCCGGCCATCCTTGGCACACTGGTCGACATCAGCGAGAGGATACAGGCTGAAGATGCCATGCTGGAGAAGGAGGAGCGGTTCCGCACGCTGGTCGAAACAACCAGCGACTGGGTCTGGGAGGTCGATGCGGACATCGAGTTCACCTACGCAAGCCCGAGGGTGTACGACCTTCTGGGGTACGAACCCCGGGAGGTCTTGAGGAAAAAACCGTTTGACCTGATGCCTCCCGAAGAATCCGTGAGAATGGCAGGGATATTCGCGGGCGCGCAAAGGCCGCTGGTCTGCCTTGAAAGTCTCGAAAACACAAACCTCCACAAGGATGGTCATGAGGTCTGCCTTGAGACCAGCGCGGTTTCGGTGTTCGATGTGGAGGGGAGATTTCGCGGCCTGCGGGGAATAAGCCGCGACATCACTGAGCGGAAAAAGGCCGAGGAGAACCTTCGGCTTCAGTTGCAGCGGCTTTCCGCCCTGCGCACCATAGACATGACCGTCGGCTCGAGCCTTGACCTTAAGGTCATCCTTCGGGTCTTTCTGGACGAGACCATGAGCCAGCTGGGGGTGGACGGGGCGGTTATCCTGAAATTTGCGCCCTACATGCAGACCCTCGACTACGCCATTGGCAGCGGCTTCGCCACCACGGTCTTTCAGCATACCAGCCTTCACCTGGGGCAAGGGTATGCCGGCAAGGCCGCCCTTGAACGAAAAACCGTCATTGTGCCTGACCTCATGGATGCGCCGGGAGAGTTCTCCCGTATTCCCCAGCTTGCCCGGGAAAAGATAGTCTTCTATTGCGCCACTCCGCTGGTGGCCAAGGGGCAGGTGAAAGGGGTGCTTGAACTGTTCCGTCACTCCGGCTTCGAACCGACACCTGACTGGCTCGAATTCATGGAATATATGGCGCTTCAGGCTGCCATCGCCATTGACAACATCGGCCTTTTTGACGACCTGCAACGCTCCAACATGGAGCTTACCCTTGCCTACGATACCACCCTTGAAGGGTGGGCCCGGGCCCTCGATCTCAGGGACAAGGAGACCGAAGGGCACACGCGGCGGGTGGTGGAGATGACCCTGCGCCTCGCCCGGGCGATGAAGATGGGTGAAGAACAGCTGGTGCATGTTCGGCGGGGGGCGCTCCTGCATGATATAGGGAAAATGGGCATCCCCGATTCGATCCTCTACAAGGACGGCCCCCTCACCGACGAGGAAACCGCGATCATGCATCAACACCCTGTCTACGCCTATGAACTGCTCCACCCGATCCCGTATCTGAGGCCGGCCCTCGATATCCCCTATGCCCATCATGAACGATGGGACGGTAACGGTTACCCGCGTCGGCTCAAGGGGGAGCAGATCCA
>JAOUDF010000144.1 GCA_029859385.1 Nitrospirota bacterium | reverse complement strand
TGTCGCAGGTGCTTCTTCTCCGTGGTTTTCACCTCGTAAGTGGTACCGAAGACACCCAGGTTGAGCCACTCGGCGATTGCAGGACGAGTCGACAACCTCAGGACCACCTGCTTGGAATTGTTGTCGTCGGAGTAATTATTCGGATGCTGTTTCTTTACCGGGTCGATACCGGGGCCATTCCCTATCTCGAACTCATACTTCAGCCTTCCCATCCTTGACTGAAACGAGCCTTCAAACTCAAGGCCGACGATATGAAGCGGCAAGATGCTTCCTTCATGCTCCGACACGAGGAAGAAAGGCCTGTCGATAGTATTGAACAGCTGCTTTCCCCGATGGTAGGTCTTGTTCCAGTAGCCCAGGGCTGAGTTATGCTTACCGCCCCGGATCGTCAGGTGGTCGTCAAAGGTATACCCCACCCAGATACGCTCCATCTCGATTCCCGTCTCATCCTCTTCCATCTCCACTTCGATCTCAGCAAGGAAGCTGAGCCTGTCGCCGTAGTGAGCCGTCGAGTAGAGGCTGAACTCGCCGATGGAAAAGCTGTCGTTGGCCCGCTCCCTGCTGTGAGTGGAATAGGTGAGGTCGCCGAAGGCCGAGAGATTTATCCCGTAGCGGGAACGGAGGTCCCGTAATGCCTGGGTTGCCATATCACGATCTTCGACCTGTGACTCCTCCATGGTCTTCGCCTTGTCTACCAGCGTCTTCTGGGTGTTTTCGTACGACTTCTGTTTTTCTTCCAGTTCCCTGAGCTTC
Source organism: Nitrospirota bacterium (assembly GCA_029859385.1). Classification (GTDB taxonomy): domain Bacteria; phylum Nitrospirota; class JAOUDF01; order JAOUDF01; family JAOUDF01; genus JAOUDF01. The sequence goes on along the minus strand of JAOUDF010000144.1, from coordinate 5,611 downwards.
ATGAGAAGCTGGTCCATGGCCTGCTGCTGTTTGATCAGAAGCTCCTGTTGTTTTCGAATCTCGTCCCGCAGGACGCCGATCTCATCGGCCCCGGCCAGGGGAGCAGAGAGTACTGTCATCACCAGCAGAGCACAGCACATCAAAAAGGCAGTTAGTTTATTCATAGGGCTCCCTGAAATAGTTCGACAGGTCTTATGGGACGTCAGAACAACGGAATGCTTGGTTGAATAATTATGCTTTTACCATTAATTCGTCAATTCGATCAAGAAAATGAGAGCTTCTCAATTAAATTAGTTTTACTTCCGACACCACCGGAATTACACTGAGGCCTCATGGAGCACTTTGACGCTTACGCAGAAAAAAACTACCGATGGAACCTCGGCGTCAGCTGGGCCGACGGTCTCCTCTTTTCCATCGGGCTGGCCTTTTGCACCGACCTCACCATCCTGCCGGTGTTCCTCAACAATTTCACCGACTCCAAGATGATCATCAGCCTTATCCCCGCCATCACCATGCTGGGAATCACCCTGCCCCCGCTCCTCTCCGCCCACTATATCGAATCGCTGCCGCGCAAAAAACCGGCCGCCACGTGGATCGGCGCAGCCATGCGGATACCGTGGCTCTTTCTCGCCATCTTTGCATGGTACCTGGGCGACAACAGTCCGGCCCTCAATATTACGCTGTTTCTGGGCCTCTACGCCATTTTCACCATTTCATGGGGTCTGGTCATGCCGCCGTGGCTCGACATCATCGGCAAGATCATTCCGTTGCAGCGGCGGGGTTTCTTTATGGGAGTACGGTTCGCCGTAGGCCGCCTTGCGGGCATGGCCGCCGGTTTCGCGGCCTATTACCTCATCGAGAAGGGAACCTTCCCCACCAACTTTGCCCTTCTCTTCGCCCTGAGCTTTGTCTTTATGACCGTCTCCCTCGGATTTTTCGCCATGACCCGCGAACCGGCCCAGCCCGTCGTCAAGGCCAAGAGGAAGTTCGCCGACTTCATGCGGGCGATCCCGACGACCATCCGCCACGACCGGAACTTCTACTGGTTCATCATGTTCAACATGCTGGTGTCGGGCTCGAACCTGGCACTGGGCCTCTACGCCGTCTACGGCGTCCAGCACTTTAACCAGACGGACAGCATATCGGGGATATTCACCGCCGTCATGATGTTCGCGCAAACCATCGCCTATGTCGCCTGGGGTCAGTGGGCGATCGCAGCGGCTACAAGGGAAGCCTCGTCGTCTCGACCCTCTTCTGCATCGTGGCCCCTCTCGTGGCGCTGGTTGCGCCTTCCATCCACTGGTACTACCTTGTCTTCGTGCTGATCGGCGCCTTCATCAGCGCCAACCAGATCGTCACCATGAACATCATCCTCGAATTCTGCTCCCCCGAAGACCGCCCCCTGTATATAAGCGCCACCTATGCCTTCTCGGCCCCGGTATTTTCCCTGTCACCCATCATCGGCGGACTGCTGGTCGACGTCGCCTCTTGGCAGGCCCTCTTCTGGGCCTCTTTCTTGCTTCCTACGCTGGCGCTGGCGGTGCTCGTCATGAAGGTAAAGGACCCTCGACACACTGCCACAACGACAATTTAGAGATCATAATCATTCCCGCTATTTAAGGAATTTGAGTGAACGATTGAAGTGAGCCCCCATATCTGTTATAGTACGCCCCTTAAAGTTCCCAGTTCCCAAGGAGTTTATTCATGATAAACCTTATTATCGCCACCCTCGTCGGCATCGTCACCTACGTGGTCCTGCATCTTCTGGACAGCCACTGGGTGCTCAATATCACCCTCTTCGTCATCGCCGCCGTCGCAGCCAACTACTTCTTGACCAAGCGGGTCATGAACAAGATCAACGAACTGATTGAGCAGGCCCAGAAACCCCTCACCCAGAATAATGTCGAAAAAGCCATCAGCATCATGAAACAAGGCTACGCCTACAACAAATGGCAGTTCTTCGTCGAGGCGCAGCTCAACGGGCAGATCGGCACCATCTACTACATCGCCAAGGATTTCGCCAATGCCTATCCTTATCTTGAGAAATCTTTCTCCAAGCACTGGATCGCCCAGGCCATGCTGGCCATCCTGCATATGAAGCGCAAGGAAGTGGACAAGATGAAGGCGATTTTCGAGAAGACGGTAAAAGGCTCCGCCAAAGAGAGTCTTCTCTGGAATGTCTATGCCTGGTGCCTTCTTAAGCAGGGCGACCGCGAAGGCGCCATCAATGTCCTCTCCCGCGGCGCTGAAAAATGCCCCGGTGATGAACGGCTGAAGACAAACCTTCTCAACCTTCAGAACAAGAAGGAGATGAAGATGAAGCCCTACGGCGAGATGTGGTACCAGTTCCACCTCGAGAGGATGGAGATGCGCCAACCGCAGCACCCCGGCCAGATGGCGGGAATGCGGGGACGCCGCGCAATGAGGCGCTAGGCTCCGTCGACAGAATGTCCGTCATGCCCGAATGGTTTCATCGGGCATCCAGAACCCTGGATTCCCGCTTTCGCGGGAATGACAATTCATTATACAAACCAGTGAAATAACCCCGAAGTTCCCATGCTCTCCCTCTGCAATATAACCAAACAGTACGGCTCCCGCATCCTTTTTGCCGAGGCGTCGCTGACCATCGGCCCCCAGGACCGCATAGGTCTCGTAGGCCCCAACGGCGCGGGGAAGTCGACCCTTTTCTCCGTCATCACCGGCGAGGAGCAGCCCGACTCGGGCCAGGTTGCCCGGGCAACGCAGGTACTGGTCGGCCATCTGGCCCAGGAACTCTCCATCCCCTCGGACAAGACCGTCCTCCAGGAAGTCCTCTCCGTCGCCGACCACGTCAATACCATCGAACACCAGCTCCGCCTGCTGGAAGAGGAGATGGCGGCCATTCCCGACGGCCCGGAACACCTGGCGCTGCTCGAAAAATACGGCGACCTCCAGCACAGATTCGAGCAGGCCGGCGGCTACAATATCGAGTCCGACGCGAAGAAGATCCTTGCGGGCATGGGGTTCAAGGAGAAGGATTTCTCCCGCGCCGTGTCGCAGTTCTCCGGCGGATGGCTCATGCGGATGGCCATGTGCAAGCTCTTCCTCTCGGCCCCCGACCTGCTGCTGCTCGACGAACCGACCAACCACCTGGACCTCGAAACCGTCATCTGGCTCGAAGGGTTCCTCCAGAACTACTCCGGCGCGGTTCTCCTCATCTCCCACGACCGGGTATTCCTCAACAAGGTGGTCAACCGCGTGGTGGAGATCGATAACCGGCGGCTGGTAGCCTATACCGGCAACTACGACGAGTTTCTCGAGGCGAGGGAGCTGAACCGCGAGATAATGGAGGCGTCGCGGGCCAACCAGCAGAAGAAGATACAACAGACCCAGGACTTCATCGACCGCTTCCGGGCCAAGGCCACCAAGGCGCGGCAGGTACAGAGCCGGGTGAAGATGCTGGAAAAGATCGACCGGATAGAGACGGAGCAGGAGCGGAGAAAGGTCAAGTTCCAGTTTCCGCCGCCGCCCCGCTCCGGCGAGGTTGTGGCCGAGGCGAAGGAACTGGGCAAGCGCTACGGCGACAACATCGTCTACACCGACCTCAACCTCACCATCCAGCGGGGCGACAAGATTGCCTTCGTCGGCCCCAACGGCGCGGGTAAATCGACCCTGTTGAAGATACTGGCCGACGCCATCCCCCACGACAGCGGCGAGCTGAAGATAGGGCACAACGTCAGCCGGGCCTATTTCGCCCAGCACCAGCTGGAGCTGCTCAACGAGCGGAACACAGTGCTTCAGGAGATGGCCATCGCCGCCCCCGACCAGGGGCAGACCTTCTGGCGCACCATCCTGGGCTCGTTCCTCTTCTCCGGCGACGACGTCGACAAAAAGGTGGGCGTCCTCTCGGGCGGCGAGCGCTGTCGCCTTGCCATGGCCAAGATGCTGGTCCGGCCCGCCAACTTCCTGCTGCTGGACGAGCCCACCAACCATCTGGACATCCAGTCCCGTGACGTGCTCGAAGAGGCGCTGGAATCGTATGAAGGGACCTTCTGCCTCATCACCCACGACCGCCATCTTATCCAGTCGGTAGCCAACAAGATCGTGGAGGTAAACAACGGCAAGGCCACGGTCTACCCCGGCGACTACGAGTACTACCTGTACAAGAAGGGGCTGGAAGGGCAAGCGGAGGAAAAAACAGGCGGAAAGCCGAAGTCCGAAGGGAAAACAGCGGTGAAACAGGCAGAGATTGTACCGGAGTTGCCTGCAAGCGCCGCTGAATCTGTTGCAAAAAAATCGAAAGAACAGAAACGGGCCGAAGCCGAGGCCCGCAACCGTCTCCACAAGCAGACCGCCGGGCTCCGGGACAGGATAAAGAAGCTGGAGGACGAGATCGAGGAAAAGACCGCCCGGAGCAACGAGCTGTCAACGCTCCTCGCCGATCCCTCCCTCTACCAGAATCAGCCGAAATTCTTTTCGACCATGGAAGAGTACGAAAGCATCAAGCGGAAGCTGGAGCGGCTCAACGATGAGTGGGAGAAGGAATCGCTGAAGCTGGAAGAGGCCGAGCAGGCCGCGGGGTAACGACAATAAAAAACCCCACCGGTCGTTTGACCGATGGGGCTCTGAACACACCCCTTTCGGAGCGTGGGGAGGAGGTGTGCCTTGGTTTATCTCACCGAGCAGTAGGCCATCAGCGTGGTGGTGATGTCGCCCTCGTCGGTCAGACAAGGGTCGCCAAGATTGGCCAGGAAGCTATCGCGGTCGACCACGTTCTTGTACCAGCCATCGATCTCCCTCTGGTCAACCATCGCCAGCTCAAAGCGGTCCTTGTTGATGACGTTCTTATAGGTTCCTTCCCTCAACTGATCGGCCAGGGCAAGCTCAAACCGGTCGAGGTCGATGAGGTTCTTGTACTGCCCATCGGTCCTGTGATCAGTCATGGCCAACTCGAAGCGGGTGCGATCGATGACGTTCTTGTAGACCCCTTCGGTTACCCGGCGCTCAGCCAGGGCCTGCATGAAGTACTCCTTCTGGATGATGTTCTTGTAGGCCCCCCAGTTACCCTGGTCAACCAGGGCTGCCTCGAAGCGCTCCATATTCATTACGTTCCTGTATTCAGCCTCCTGCGCAAAACCCGTTCCCGTTGCTATGATGGTAAGAAGACCTGCTATCGCCGCCGTTGTGGTTATAAACTTTCTCATGACACACCTCCGTTTGTACTGCTTTGCTACTTTTTCTTTCGCCACCCATTGGCGACTATGCTATTGTATACTTCAAGAGGCGTGCCAACCTGGCGTTTTTTTCGTATCCTGTTGATTTGTCTGATCTATTGGCCGCGACAGCCCGTTACGCCACCGCAACGATAGTGTTTCACAATAGAAACGGCCCGAAGGGCATGAACCTTACAGATCGTCGCCATTGGCCCTTTTGCAGAAACCTGGCCCTTCTTCGCATTCACGAAACATTTATGTTTCAAAACTGCACCTTTTATATATCGACATACTAATTAAGGAGGGATCATGACTACCCAGGACCAGATAGAGATTTTTCTCAAGTCACCGGCCTTCGGCGTGGTGGGGGCATCAACGGACCGCGGCAAGTACGGTAACAGGGTACTAAGGACCTACCA
>JAOUDF010000013.1 GCA_029859385.1 Nitrospirota bacterium | reverse complement strand
CGGTATTGAGGCCGCGGAGAAGGTCTACGAGACGAACCCCGACATTGTCATCCTCGATATCATGATGCCGCGCATGAACGGCTACCAGACCTGTCGCCTGCTGAAGAATGACCCATCCACAAAGCATCTCCCGGTCATCATCCTTACCTCAAAAGATCAGGCCAGCGACAAATTCTGGGGTATGGTAACCGGCGCCGATGCCTATATTACAAAAGACTTTCAGCCGCAGCAACTTCTGGAGTCCGTCGACAGGATCTTTTCCGAGAAGAGAACGGAAGCACCGGCGCTCCCCTCGGGCCAGAAACCCCGTTCTACCCTTGACGTTATCTCAAAGGTAAACGACCTCCTCGACAAGAAGCTTTATGAGGCAACCATCATCAATGAGATAGGGAACGTAGCACATAATCTCTCCAACTTTGAGGAGACCGTGAAGGCAGTAATGATCCTGCTTTCAAAGCTTGTCGACCATACGGCTGCCGCGGTGGCGCTCTCCATGGATGACAAGACCGAACTGCTTATCTATCTCAATCATGCGGTTGACGAATCCTTTGTGAAAGAGTTTCGCACGAAGGTCTTGGCCGAACTTGGATCTCACGGAGCTGACATGAAACATCGGGAGGTCGTTGAGACCATCCTGCACAAGGAACCGGATACTGAATCGACCAATGAAAAAGAAGCAAGATCGGTAAAGAGTCTTCTTACCACCCCTATCCGGATATCCGACGAGGTAAGGGGGCTTTTTGCCATAGGAAGCCTTGCATCATCGTGGTTCAACGAAGAGGATCATGAAATCCTTGACATCATCTCCAACCAGGCATTCGTTGTCATAGAAAACGCACGGCTCTATCGTGAGATATCAAGGCTTTCCGTGACCGACGGACTCACCGGCATATTCAACCGGCGCTACCTCATGGAGGCCCTCGAAAAAGAGTTTATCCGCGCCAAGCGTCACAATGAGCCCATATCCCAGATCATGGTAGATATCGACCACTTCAAAAAAGTAAACGATACCTACGGGCACCAGATGGGAGACCTCGTATTGAAAGAAACGGCAAGGCTTCTGAAAGATGCCCTCCGCAAGAGTGATATCATTGGTCGGTACGGGGGAGAGGAGTTCTGTATCATCCTTCCCGAAACCCCCCTAAAGGGCGCGGAGCAGGTAGCCGAACACCTGAGGACAGCCATCGAGACCCACCTCTTTGAGTATGGAGATGTTTCCCTCCATGCAACGGCAAGCCTGGGGGTAAGCAGTTTCCCTGAAAACGGAGTTTCGACGGTCGACGAACTCTCCCGTCTGGCCGATGAAGCATTGTATCGGGCCAAGGAGGGCGGAAGGAACCGGGTGTGCTCAAGTTGAACGAGGATATGGTCGTGCCAAAAAAACAAGGTACATGGGATTTTTCCGACGATGAGTTCTCTCTCTTTGCTGAATTCATTGAGCAGCATAGCGGCCTCGTCTTTGACGACTACAAGAAGGATTCGCTGCGGATAAGCCTTACCACAAGGATTTCTCTTACCCGCCTGCAGACATTTGAAGATTACTATCGCCTGCTCAACGACCCGATGAGAGGGCCTCAAGAGTTCAGACAGCTTCTCTCCCTGATCACCATCAACGAGACGTCGTTCTTCAGAAATCCTGAGCAGTACTCTGTTCTTAAGAAATATGTATTGCCGTCTATCGCAGGACGCAAATTACATGAGGAGGGCGGAGAGAAGACGATCCGCATATGGAGCGCCGGATGCTCCACCGGCGAGGAACCTTACTCACTGGCCATGGTCCTGCTGGAATCAGGTTATATCGAGCAAGGCTTGAACGTAAAAATACTTGCCACCGATGTAAGTGAACAGGCCCTTGAGTCGGCACGAAAAGGGCTCTACCGGCGCCGGGCCCTTGTCAACATGACGCAAGGACAGATAGACAATTTCCTGGTCCGTCAGGGTGAGGAGTATCAGGTCAGTGAAGAGGTCATGAATCTTGTCGAGTTCGACTATTTCAACCTGATCCGCATCCCCTTCCCCTTGCAGCGGGTCAAGGGAATGGACATCATCTTCTGCAAGAATGTCACCATCTATTTCAAGATGGAATCGACCAAGCGGGTAATTCAGAGTTTTTATGAAGCTCTTGACGATTGTGGCTACCTGTTTATCGGTCACTCCGAGACCCTTTGGGGGCTGTCCGACAAGTTCGGCACCATCGAGAAAGAAGGCGCTTTCTTTTACTTGAAAGGAACGGAGAAAGACGGCTGTCTGCTTCCCCGTAAATGGAGCAAACCGTCCGACCGGCGGGAAAGGAAGCCGGAAGAACGCCAGCCGTCCACTTCAAAGGCATCCACCGACTACCCATGGCAGCGCACAGCGCCTTCAGAGCCTTCCCAAAGCAATCCGAAATCAGGTCCGGCGGCGGAAGCGAAGCAAGCCACTTCGATCTCGATTGAACAGTGTGAAAATTTTTACAAGGCCGGGCAATACGGTGAAGCACTCGGGGCACTCGGACAGCTCATGGAAAATGAACCCCGGAATGTACGGGCTCATATGCTTATTGCCTACATCAGCGCAAACCAGGAGGATTACAGCAAGGCAAAAACCGCCTGTTATGACGCTATTGATATTGATCCGGGGCAGGCAAATGCCTATCTGCTGCTCGGTACAATCTACGGGAAATTCGATCAGTACGACAAGGCCCTTACTAACCTCAAGAAGGCCGTATACAACGATCCCCTTCTTGCAGAGGCCTATCTGCAGATGGCAACCATCCATAAACAGCTGGGACAGAGCGAGAAGGCGATCCTCGCCTACGAAAATGCCATTCATTGCCTCGAAAAACATGCGGTTGGCCTGGCAGAAGATCCTGACCGCGAGGTTTCCCACAAGATATTGCTGGACCTGTGCAGGGGGAATATCGAGCTTCTAAGGTCCAAGAAATCATTTTGAACGCTCCGGTCATCGGTGCTACCATAGCTCTCCTTTTTTGAGGGGGACAGGGAGGATCGATGGCTATTTTGGAACTTGCCGGCGCATATATTCTCGATCTGGTGCTGGGTGACCCGAGGAACGCCCCGCATCCGGTACGCTGGATCGGTGGACTGATCGGGCGGATGGAAAGAGGCATCCGCAAGGTCGTCTCCGGCGAGCGCATGGAAAAGATCGCGGGAGTCGTGCTCCTGGCGGTGATTGTCGGTGGCACTTATTACGTCGCGTGGCTGACGCTGAAGGCGGCAGCCGTATCATGGATCATCGAGGCGGTCGTGGTGGTCTACCTCGCCTACACCGCGCTGGCAACCCGGTCGCTGGCCGACGAAGCGATGGCGATATACCGGCTTCTTGCGGCGGAAAACCTGCCGGAGGCGCGACAGCGGCTTTCCTGGATAGTGGGCAGGGATACCGGGTCACTGGATGAGGCGGAGATCGTAAGGGCAACGGTTGAGACGGTGGCGGAAAACGCCTCCGACGGCGTCGGCGCCCCGCTCTTCTACCTGGCCCTGGGCGGTGTCCCTCTGGCCCTGGCCTACAAGGCGGTCAACACCCTCGATTCCATGGTGGGGTACAAGAATGAGCGTTACCGGAACCTGGGGTGGGCGTCGGCCCGGTTCGACGACCTGGCTAATTATGTCCCGGCACGGCTGACGGCCCTCGCGCTGGTTGCGTCAGCCTTCGTGCTCCGCAAGGATACGGCGGGCGCCTGGCGAATATTCCGTCGCGACAGGAAAAACCATCCCAGCCCCAACAGCGGTTGCCCCGAGGCGGCCATGGCGGGAGCGCTGGGTGTACGGATCGGCGGACTCAGTCATTACGGCGGCGGCGCCAGCCACAAACCGCTTATCGGGGATGCGGAAAAACCGTTGACGCGGGAGACCATACGGGAAGGCGTCGCCATGCTCTACAGCGCCTCCTTTTTCATGTTCCTGCTGGCCGCGGCCCTTATGTTCCTCCTCGGAAAGGGGCTGTTCTGAGGATGCAGCGGCATGGAGGAGACATATACAGTGCGGCGGAAGCGCTGGCCGGGGCCGGCGGCAACCGGGAGCTTCTGGATTTCAGCGCCAGCATAAACCCGCTGGGCATGCCGGAATCGGGCATTGTGGCTTACAGGGAGAGCCTCTCCTGGGTCGCCCACTACCCCGACCCCGAGGTAAGGGAACTCCGCCGGGCAATCGCGGCGCACCACGGAATCGGCATTGAAAGCATACTCTGCGGCAACGGCTCCACGGAGCTGATCTCCCTGGTCCCCAGGGCATTGTCGCTACGGAAGGTGGCGGCCCCCTCTCCCACCTTTTCGGAGTACGAGCGGGCCGTCAACCGGGCGGGCGGGGAGATGATCCCGATACCGCTGGACCCGGCAAAAAATTTCGACCCGGCTATGGATGAATTGTTCAAGGGGGCAGAGCAGGCCGACGCGCTGTTTCTGTGCAATCCGAACAACCCCACCGGGCGGCTGCTGGACCGCGAGACCGTGCTGAAGATCGCCGAGCACTGCAGCCAGCAGAAGATTTACTTCATGGTGGACGAGACCTTCGGTGATTTCTGCCCGGGGCACTCCATCCTGAAGGAGGCAGCGGGCAACCCGTATCTGTTGAGTCTGCGGTCGTTCACCAAGTTTTACGGCATGCCCGGACTGAGGCTTGGATATCTGGTCGCCCATCCTTCCGTCGTCGGAAGGGTTCGGGAACTGCAGGATAGCTGGAGCATCGGTGTCCCCGCCCAAAGGGTCGGCGTTGCCGTACTTTCCGACGGTGACTATGCGGAGAGGACCCTTGATCTTATCACCGGCGAGCGGGAGTTTCTCTCGGCGGAATTGAAGAAGACGGGCTGGCTGGAGCCGGTACCGTCATCAGCGAACTTTCTGCTGGTGAGGATCACCGATCCGGCGGTAACGCCCGACATGACTTGTGAAATGACCGCGAAGAGCGGGATACTCCTGCGCAACTGCCGATCGTTCCCGGGGCTCGACCGGTACGTAAGGATAGCGGTAAGATCGCGCGAGGAAAACAAGAGGCTCCTCGAAGCCTTGCAAATGTTAACTTTTAAGTGAGGTGACTACATGGAACCAATCATGTGCCCCTTCTGCGGCGGTTCTGACCTGATTGAAGAAGAAACCACCGACCTCGAGACCGAAGAAACCTACTGGATCATCTATCACTGGGCCTGCCTCAACTGTAATGAAACCTTCGACAAGATAGTTGAAGGCGACCTCGAGGAAGAGGACGAGTCGTTCGAGGAAGATACCGGCGAGGATGAGGACACCATCTGGAGCTGACGAAGAACAATCTCAAATTTGAGATTTCAGATTTGAGATGATACTCTGATACCTTCAATTTGAACTCTGAAATCACAAAGGGAGAAACGATGCGCAAGAAGATTACGATTGTAGGTGCGGGCAACGTGGGGGCGACCGCCGCCCACTGGATCGCAACTAAAGAACTGGCCGACGTAGTGCTGGTTGACATTGCCGAGGGAATGCCGCAGGGGAAGGCCCTGGACCTGGCCGAAGCGGCGCCGGTAGAAGGTTTCGACTGCCGCATGACGGGGGCGAACAATTACGAGGAGACCGCGGGCTCTGATATCATCATCATCACGGCGGGACTGGCGCGTAAACCGGGGATGAGCCGCGACGACCTCCTCGCCATGAACGCCGGTATCGTCCAGGGGGCGGTACAGCAGTCGGCCCCCCTCTCGCCCAATGCCTTCATCATCGTTGTCTCAAACCCGCTGGACGCCATGGCCTGGGTGGCCCTCAAGGCCAGCGGATTCCCCAAGAACAGGGTCATCGGCATGGCCGGGGTGCTCGATGCCGCCCGCTTCAGGTCGTTCATCGCCGCAGAATTGAATGTCTCGGTGGAGGATGTGCATGCCATGGTTCTTGGCGGCCACGGCGACACCATGGTCCCCCTTCCCCGCTACTCCACCGTATCGGGCATACCCATCGACCATTTCATTTCAAAAGAGCGGATCGACGCCATCTCAACCCGCACCCGCAATGCCGGCGCCGAGATCGTCAACCTGCTGAAGTCCGGCAGCGCCTACTACTCACCGTCGGCATCGGCCGTGCTCATGGCTGAAGCAATTTTGAAGGACAAAAAGCGCCTCATTCCCTGCTCGGCCTACCTCGAGGGGGAATACGGCGTCAGCGGCTGCTTTGTCGGGGTGCCGGTCATTCTCGGCGCGGGGGGTATCGAGAAGGTTGTCGAACTGCCTTTGACTCCGGAAGAAAAGGCGGGGCTTGATGTCTCCGTCAAGGCCGTCCAGGAGTTGACGGCACTCATCAAGCTGTAAGAACGTAATTCGAGAAGCGGCTATACCTGATAAATCTCGTGCGTCGACATCTTCATCGCCGTAAGCAGACCCATGCCGGGGTGTGAATAACATGCCCCGGTGTCGATACAGCAGGTCCACTCTTTCCTGAGAACACGATGCGCCTGGGGCGTATGGCCGCAGACCACGATCTTTCCGGAAAGGGTGTGCTCGTTCATCCCTCTTCCCCACAAAAGAGTTTCTTCGGACATCTCCCACGGCTGCAAATCCGGCTCCACGTCGGCATGCACGTAAAGGTGGTCTTCATCTTCCCACCACAGGGGGAGTGAGCGGAAAAACTGCCGGTGGGCCGGGGGAAGCTTCGCGGGAATATCGACGCCATAGCTCTTCATCGTCGCCGCTCCGCCGTTTTCCAGCCAGACGACAAGGCTCTCCCTTCCTTTGTCGTCCAGGGCATTGAGCAGCATCTCCTCATGGTTTCCCCTGAGGCAGATGAGCCGTTCCCCCATATACTCCTTGAGCGCCAGCACGCGCTCCACGACCTCCCGTGACTGGGGGCCGCGGTCAATGAGGTCGCCGAGAAAAACAAGACGGTCTCTTGTGGGGGAAAATGATATTTTGTCCAACAAGGCGTCAAGCTTTGCCATCATGCCGTGGACATCGCCGATTGCGAAAGTTGCCATGCCGTTGAGAGATAGAGGTGGAGGGAAAGAGTATCCTTCAGTTATTGGCGCTTGAGATTGCCTGATATATTCGTTCCGCTTCGTCGTTGTCCAGGCCGATGAACTTGATACCGAGATCATAGGGATGAGAGCCTTTGCAGGCTACCGCATACCTGACCGAACCCAGGACGGTCACCGTGTCCGAGGGCAGGCGAAGCTCCAGCTTGACGATCGATTCAACAGGAAAACAGCTCTGTGCACCAACCCTGGCGCCACCCATGCTCAGGTCCCGGGCGTAAGCAGCCTCGGTGGTAACCAGATTTTCTGCCCGAAACGACAGCTCCGCCTCGTGATTCACCACCACCCGCTCGAACCTTCTCTGCTCCACCATGCTCAGACCTCCTCAACAATTCCGCGGCAAATGGCCGGCACTTACCGGGTTAGAAGAAGCGGCACTTCACTGCGCCGCATGACATAGGCCGTGGTGCTGCCCAGGATCATCTCCCGTATACGGCCATGGCCGTAGGCCCCCATGATAATCAGGTCGAACCCGCCGTCGCCGGCTTCCTGCAGGATGACCTCTTCCTCGCTTCCGGTCATCTGCCGGGTTGACCACTTTATAGCGTGACCACTGAGAAACTCGGCTGCCTCGTTGAGGATATGCAGCCCTTTTTCCTCATCCTCGGTGACGGTCAGGATGCTCAGGGGCAGCCCCAGCTGCTCGGCCAGTTCTACCGCAACCTTCAGGGCCTTGTTCGATTCGAGGCTGCCGTCGTAGGCCATCAGCGGCTTCGTAATCTCCCTGTATTCGGAAGGGACAACCAGTACCGGCTTGTTGGATTTTCTCACCACCGCCTCGGTGGTTGAACCCAGCAGTCCCGTGCCCCATTCGGCATTCTCGCCCCGCTGGCCCATGACGATAAGGTCGGCCTTTTTCCCCTCTTCAACGACGATGGCATCCACTACCCCCATCCGGCTGATGCCCCGGCAGGAAACTCCTTCGGAGGAGCATTTTTCCTCGGCCCCCCTGAGGATGGCCGCTCCCCGCTCCCTCAGGATCGCCTCGATCTTCGGTTCGTAATCCTGGCCCGAAATAAAACCGAGGGCGCCGGAAAGGTCCCGGAGAAAAGGTCCCTGCAGCGCCCGTATATCCGTGACATTCAGAACCTCTATTTCCGCTGAAAACGAACGGGCAAGGTTCGTAGCATATTTCAGGGCAACCTCGCCGTGGGGAGAACCGTCGGATGGAACCAGAATATGCTTTATCATAAAAGCTCCTCGTACTTCGTAATAATGAAATTATACCCCACTCTACCCAAACCGTCACAAACTAGTCAATCAAATTGCGTAGTTGCATCTTATGGAAGGTTCTGCTAATAATCTCCGGTCTTTCATTCCATAACTTGCAGGCAAAAAGGATGTAATTCATGGCAGAGATCAGCGCATTTCAGGGACTTATCTATAATCCTGACAAGGTTTCCGACCAGGGGGCCGTCGTGGCGCCGCCTTACGACATCATCCCTCCCGCGGGGCAGGAGGCTCTCTACAACCAGAACCCCTACAACGTAATTCGGCTCGAGCTGGGCAAGGAATTCCCGACCGACAGCGAGAACGACAACCGCTACACCAGGGCAGCCGGATTTCTCAAGGAGTGGATGGACTCCCAGGTCCTCGTCCGGGATTCTCAACCGGCGATATACCTCACCCATATCCGCTATAACGTCAAGGGAGTTGAGCGCCTGCTCAGGGGTTTCATCTGTCTGGTACGTCTGGAGGAGTTCGGCACCGGCAAGGTGTTGCCCCACGAGAACACCCTCTCCGGTCCCAAGACCGACCGCCTGAACCTCATGCGCACCACCGCCGCCAACTTCAGCCAGATATTCTCCCTTTATTCCGAACCTGAAGGCCAGGTCATGGCCGCCCTCGAGGCGGGAAGGGAAGGTTCGCCCATGATCGAGGTGACCGACAGCGCCGGCTACCTTCACCAGGTCTGGCGCGTCTCCGATACGGCCGCCGTTGGCAAGGTTCGGGAGATTCTGCTGGAGAAACCTATCTATATCGCCGACGGCCATCACCGCTACGAGACCGCCCTCAACTACTGTCGCGAACGGGGCGGGTCTGTCGCCGGAGGAAGCGGCGAAGGGTTCCGCCATGTCATGATGTTTCTTGCCAACATGGACGACGACGGCCTCACGGTCCTGCCCACCCATCGCGTGGTCAAGGAGGTAACCATCCCGCCGATGCCCAAGCTGATCGAACAGTTGTCCGCCTATTTCACCATAAGAAAGCTGGATAAGGGGGAAGAGATCATTGACGCCCTGGCCGAAGCCGGTTCCGGACATCACATCGGCATGCTTCCGGCCGAGGGGGGGCAGCCTTATCTGCTGAGCCTCAAGGATGTAGCGGTCATGGATGAAATCTTCGGTGATACTGCGTCAACGGCCTTCCGGCGGCTCGATGTCACCATCCTGCAGTCGTTGATCCTCGACCGGATACTGGGGATTACCCCCGAGATGCTCAAGGAGCACCGCTACGTCCACTTCATCAAGAATCCCGACGATGCTGACCGGGCCACCCGCAGCGGAGAGTATTCACTGGCGTTTTTCCTCAACCCCACGAAGATCGAAGAGGTCCGTGACGTGGCGGCTGCCGGTGAAAAGATGCCGCAGAAGTCGACCTATTTCTACCCCAAGCTGCTGACCGGGCTGGTACTCAACAAGCTGTAAGGGTGCCGACTCCGGAAATCAAAAAACAGGGAGAGACGAGCTGAAGGCGGGAGATGCCTTCAGCCTTTCCGGCCGGCTATTTCCCGGCCATTGCCCGTATATAGGCCAGAACATTGGCCCGCTCATCGGCGCTGAGTGATTTGAAGGCCGGCATCGCCGTCCCCCTGCCCCCTTTGGCAATCTTGTCGAGAAGCTCGGTATCACTCTTTTTGGCCGTACCGGCGGGATCGGTGAAGTTTGCCGCGGGCGGTGTCAGATTTTTCCCGAAGGGGCCATCCCCCTTCCCTTCCTTGCCATGGCAGGAGCTGCATTTCTGGGCGTAGACGAGTTTGCCCTTCCCGGCATCAGCCGCCTGGGCGTCGGATATCATGCCTGCCGTCATCATCGCCATACCCATCAGCACCGCCAAAACAATTCTGGACATCATTCTCCTCCACTCCACTTTAAAGATATTATGAGGCTTCCGCCGCAACCATCGCTGGCGGCAAAGAAAGTGCAATCCTACCGACTGGACAGCGCCCCTGTCAAGCAACAATCCCGGCAATGGCATTTTAAACCCTTGACTTTATGTCGGTTTTGGACTACGTTTACCCATCGCTGGGGGTGCTCATACGAGCTGAGAATCCTGCCTTGGGCAGGAAACCCTTTGAACCTGATCCGGGTAATGCCGGCGAAGGGAAGCGGCTCATGTCATCCTGTCGTGGTACGCGCTGAGGCCGTTTCTCCTTCGAGATACGGTTTTTTTATTTTTAACAGCAGGTTTCTCTGACATGGAACTGACCATCAATCGTGCACCGGTCGACCACCGGCTCCTCGACGACATCCTCGCCAGGGCTCAGGCCCTTGCCGGACTTTCGGTTGAAGAGGCCGCAAGGCTTTTGACCATCGATGAGCCCGAATCCCTCAACAAGCTTTTCAACACCGCACGAACCGTAAAGGAAGCGGTCTTTGGCAGGCGGGTAGTCCTCTTCGCCCCGCTCTACCTCTCCAACTCCTGCACCAACAACTGCCTTTACTGCGGTTTTCGCATCGACAACCGGGAGCAGGGCTCCGTCCGTCGCACCCTTTCCGTCGACGAGGCCGTCCACGAGGCCCGACTCCTTGAACAGAAGGGGTACAAACGCCTTCTCCTCGTGCTTGGTGAAGACCGTTCCGCCTCGGACCTTTCCTACCTCAGGACGGTGGTGGAAGCCATCTATTCACAGACCGGCATCAGAATTCTCCACCTCAACGCCGCCCCGATGACCGTCGAGGAGTTCCGGGAGATCAAGGCCATGGGTGTCGGGGTATACCAGTGTTTTCAGGAGACCTACCACGAGCCCACCTATCGAAGGATGCATCCGTCGGGGAAGAAGGCCGATTTCCAGTGGCGTATCGAGGCCATGGACAGGGCCATGGAGGGCGGCTTCGGCGATGTGGGGATGGGCGCCCTGCTGGGCCTGTACGACTATCGATTCGAAGTGGCATCCCTGATTGCCCATGCCCGCCACCTGGAGGCAAGGTTCGGCGTTGGGCCTCACACCATATCGGTTCCCCGGCTGCAGCCCGCCGCTGGCGCGGCATTGGACAGGGCGCCCAGTCCCGTGTCCGATGCGGAATTCAAGAAGATCGTTGCCGTCTACCGGCTGGCAATACCCTACGCGGGGGTGGTCATCTCGACCCGCGAACCCGCCGCCCTCAGGGACGAGGTTATCGAGATCGGCGCATCGCAGCTCTCCGCTGGGTCCAGCACCGAGCCGGGGGGGTATGGCGACCATGACCGGAGCGCAAGCCAGTTCGAGGTGGAAGACCACCGCAGCATCGACGAAATGGTAAAGGTCATCGCCGAGAAGGGCTGGCTGCCCAGCCTCTGCACCGCCTGCTACCGTTCGGGCCGCACCGGCGACCATTTCAGGGAGCTGGCGGAAGAAGGCGACATCAAGCAGTTCTGCCTCCCCAATGCGCTGCTCACCCTTCAGGAGTATGCGCTGGACAGCGCCACGCCCGAAACAGCCGAATTGTGCAACAGAATCATCGCAAGGGAAGGCGGGTCGCTGGCCGCCTCGCTCCGGGAGGGTTTCATGAAGAAACTGGGGCGGATAAAGGCCGGAGAGAGGGATATTTTCTACTGATGCGTATCACGGTGAACGGCGAAGAGAAGGAATTCCCCGACGGCCTGACCGTGCTGGGACTGCTGGAAAACCTGGGCGTAATGCAGGGACGCGTGGCAGTGGAGCGCAACGAGCAGATTGTAAAGCGGGCGGATCACGCCGCTACGGTAATTGTCGATGGCGACAGGATCGAGATCGTAAGTTTCATGGGTGGAGGATGTTGATGAACAACGACACACTGAAGATTGCAGGCATAGAGTTCAAGTCCCGCCTCTGGGTGGGAACGGGCAAGTACAGGGATTTCGCCGAGACAAAGGCGGCCATCGAGGCATCGGGGGCCGACGTGGTGACGGTGGCGACGCGGCGGGTCAACATCACCGACCGCAACAGCGAAAACCTCCTCGACTACATCGACCCGAAGGTCTACAAGATCCTGCCCAACACCGCGGGCTGCTACAACGTCGCCGACGCCCTGCGCTACGCCCGGCTGGCCCGGGAGGCGGGGGTTTCGGACATGGTGAAGCTGGAGGTCATCGGCGATGAGCGGACCCTCTTCCCCGACAACGAGGGGCTGCTGGAGGCAACGAAGATACTGGTGAAGGAGGGGTTCATCGTCTTCCCCTACACCAACGACGACCCAATAATGTGCCGCAAGCTCGAGGACGCCGGGGCCGCGGCGGTAATGCCGCTGGCCGCGCCCATCGGCTCGGGGCTGGGTATTCGCAACCCCTACAACCTGAAGATCATCATGGAGACGGTGAAGGTGCCGGTCATCGTCGATGCCGGGGTGGGGACCGCGTCGGATGTGGCGGTAGCCATGGAGATGGGGGTGGAGGCAGTACTGCTCAACACCGCCATCGCCGGGGCCAAGGATCCGATAAAGATGGCCCACGCCATGCGGCTGGCCTGCGATGCGGGTCGGCTGGCGTACCAGGCGGGACGGATTCAGAGAAAGTTGTATGCGACGGCGAGCAGTCCGCTGGACGGGATGATTGGATAAAACTCCCCCCTTTAGCAAAGGGGGGCTCGGGGGGATTTGTTCAGTCGGTTTTGTTAAATCCCCCTTAATCCCCCTTTGCCAAAGGGGGAAATAAAGTGGATAAATGAACCCTGTAGATTTCAACCTGCTTCTCATCACCGACCGGCATGTGGTTCGCACCGGCGGTTTGATTGCGGCTGTTGAGCAGGCCCTTTCGGGCGGCGTGAGATGTGTACAACTCCGGGAAAAAGAGATGCCGGTACGGGAACTTCTGGCGTTGGCGCATGAGATGCGGGAACTGACCAGCCGCTACAATGCCCGGCTCATCATCAACGACCGGGTGGATGTAGCCATTGCCGTCGGCGCCGACGGCGTTCATCTGGGCGGTGAATCGATGCCGGTACGGGCCGTACGGAAGATCACGGGAACATCGTTTATTGTCGGTGTCTCGACCCATGCACCGGCCGAAGCCGTGCAGGCCGAGGCCGACGGCGCAGACTACGTCACCTTCGGGCCGGTATACGCGACACCGTCCAAGATGAAGTACGGGCCACCGGTGGGGCTCAATGCCCTGCGTGAGTGCTGCAAAAAAGTGAAGATACCGGCCCTCGGGCTGGGGGGAATAAAAAAAGAGAGCGCCCGCGAAGTGCTTGACGCAGGGGCGTATGGAATCGCGATGATATCGGCCATTCTGGCCGCTGAAGATGTGAGAAAGGCGGCGGAAGGTTTCTGTAAATTCTCCCCCCTTTAGAAAAGGGGGGCAAGGGGGGATTTGAGGGTAGATGTCGTGTTGCACTATAACAAAAACCTGAAATCCTGTTCCAGAGACCTGAGAAAAAATATGACCGAGGCAGAGAAATTTCTCTGGTCACGGATAAGAGGTAAGCAGCTCAACGGACATCAGTTCTATAGGCAAAAGATCATTGGTGACTTCATTGTAGATTTTTACTGTCCGAGAGCGAGGCTCATAATAGAGCTTGATGGCGGGCAGCACTTCGCTGCTGAAGGAAAAGAAAAGGACCGTAAACGGGATAACTTTATGATAGAAACCGGGCTTACGGTACTCAGATTTTCCGACCGGGAAGTTTTCGAAAATATCGAGGGCGTTCTAGAAATAATATGGAAGACGTCTTCATTAGAAAATCTCCCCTGACCCCTCTTTGACAAAGAGGGGGACTAAAAACAAGCACTTCCCCCTTTAGCAAAGGGGGATAGACGGGGGATTTGAAGGGAATCGGGATAGTACCCTTAACTATGAAAAGGAACACAACCATGACCAGAATGGAACAGGCGAGAGCCGGAATTATCACCGAAGAGATGAAGCAGGTCGCCCTTGCCGAGGGGCATTCACCCGAGTATATCCGGCAGGGAATCGCCGACGGCACCATCATCATTACCCGCAACAACCGCCACACCAGCATCGCCCCGCTGGGCGTGGGCAAAGGGCTTTCGACCAAGATCAACGCCAACATAGGCACCTCGCGGGACAAGATCGATCTGGATACCGAGCTGGCCAAGCTTGAGGTGCTCACCAAGTACGGCGCTCACGCGGTAATGGACCTCTCCACCGGCGGCGATATCGGCGACATCCGCCGCACCATCATGGAGAAGTCATCGATCACCATCGGTACGGTGCCCATCTATCAGGCGGCCGTAGAGGCCGAGGCCCTGCGCGGTTCCCTCATCAGGATGACCGACGACGACCTGTTCCGCGTCATCGAGGAACACGGCGAAGACGGCGTCGACTTTATCACCGTCCACTGCGGCATGACGCTGAACTCCGTCGAGCGGCTCAAGCAGGAGGGGCGCATCATGGACGTGGTCTCGCGCGGCGGATCGTTCCTGGTGGAGTGGATGATTGTCCACAAGGAAGACAACCCCCTCTACACCCAGTATGACAGGCTGCTGGAGATCGCGAAGAAGTACGACATGACCCTGAGCCTCGGCGACGGCATGCGGCCCGGCGCGCTGGCCGACGCCACCGACAGGGCGCAGATACAGGAACTTCTCATCCTGGGCGAGCTGACCGACCGGGCCTGGAAGGCTGGCGTGCAGGTAATGATCGAGGGGCCGGGACATGTACCGATCAACCAGGTGGAGATGAACATGAAGATCCAGAAAGAGCTGTGCAAGGGCGCACCCTTCTACGTACTGGGGCCGCTGGTCACCGATATCGCGCCGGGGTACGACCATATCACCTCCGCCATCGGCGGCGCCATGGCCGCGGCCGCCGGGGCCGACTTCCTCTGCTACGTCACCCCCGCGGAGCACCTGCGTTTGCCGTCCATCGACGACGTGCGTGAAGGGGTCATCGCCTCAAGGATCGCCGCCCATGCCGGTGACATTGCCAAAGGCGTAAAAGGTGCCATCGAGCAGGATATCGAGATGTCAAAACGTCGTAAAAAACTCAACTGGGAAGGGATGTTCGAGCTCTGCGTCGACCCCGACAAAGCCCGTGCCTACCGCGACAGCAGCCGGCCGCAGATGGATGATGTCTGCACCATGTGCGCCGAATTCTGCGCCATAAAGACGGTGAACGAATACTTGCGGGCTTAAATTGCCTTGCAAAAATGAAGTCGCTTTTAGTTGATGAGCGGGACAAAGTATGCTAAAAGACTCTGGTATGCGGCGAATGTAAGTTGTTTAGTTTTTTTTAATCTCTCTCTGCCCTATACCCGGGCCTTTTCTTAAGGAATTGTGATCATTTCACGTTCTATGAGGCTTCTCGCACTTTTTCTGCTTATATTCTTCTCCATGGCCTCACCGGGCCAGGCGGCAGAAACCACTGCCGTTGTCACCAACACAAAGTTCACGCCTTATGCGGAAGCCCTCGACGCATTCAAGAAGACCTACAAAGGCCGGGCAGACGTTTTCGACCTTAACGGCGATACACCGGAAAAGATCGTAAGCGAGCTGAAACAGGGGAACTATCGTCTTATTACCGCCATAGGTCCGGCGGCCCTGCGACTTTCCGCAACTATCGACAAGCCGTCTCTGCTGACCGGACTGGTCCTTAATCCCCACACCCACCTGGGCCATCGAAGCGGCAGCCTTACCGGAATCTCCATGTCGATGTCTGCGGGAGAGTCGCTCAGGACCCTTAAACAGCTTGCCCCGGCCGCCAGGAGGGTTGCCCTTGTCTACAGCGGAGCCCTTGATCCCGCCCTGATAGAAGCCGCTGTAAACGACATGAAGGCCGAAGGCCTTGTACCCGTCAAAAAGATGGTAAATGACACTGCCGGCGCCGTGGAAGCGTATCGATCGCTGCCCGGGCAGGCGGACGCCGTTTACCTCCTTCCCGACGTTACCACGGTGAACGATATCGTCACTGAGCAGCTCCTGGAGATTTCTCTCAAGAACAAAATTCCGGTAATCGGGTTTTCCTTCAAATATGTCAGGTCAGGCGCCCTTCTCGCCCTCACCTTTGAACCCGAAGACATAGGTAGTCAACTGGGCGAAATGGCCTCCAGTATCATCGACGGTAAACTACAACCTGCCGCTCCTTTCAGCATGCCTGCGCGACCGAGCATCCATATTAACGCCCGAACGGCCGAGATCATGGGGATATCGATCCCGGCCGCCCTGAGGAAGAGCGCGAGGATATTCACACCATGAAAAACCTCTTCCGCTCTCTTTATACCAAGACACTCCTGGGATCACTGGCTGTACTGGTGGTCCTCGCGGTGATCTTTACCGTCTTTTTCGTCAGGAAAGAGATGCAACTCTTGGAAAATGCCCTTGTAGAAAGAGGTAACATCATGGCCTCCAGCACGGCTGACCATGGGGCACTCGATTTGCTCGTAAAAGACAAAGACGCAATGCAGGAAAATGCCCGCATACTTCTGTCCAACCCCGATGTGTTGCGAGTGCTTTTCTTTGATAATGAAGAGAACCTCCTTGCGGGCGAAGGACAGCCCCATACGGGACCAATGACGCCTCCGGGCACAGAACCGCCGTCAGGTATTGCCGATTATCGAGTAGTCTCTTCCGGCGGGACCAAGACCTATCTCTTTTACCGCAAGGTCAGCTATGCGGTGCCGCAGACCGGTGAGGAGCTGTTTACCGAGACGGTATCCGGCGACCTGGTTGCCATCGGATGGGTCAGGGTTGACCTTTCCGACAAAACGATCCGAATGGAACGGCAGCAGCTGATAGAAAACAGTATTGCCCTGTCGCTGGCAGTAACGCTCTTACTGTCGGGCGTCCTTTACTGGCTCCTCCTCAAGCAGGTCGGACAGCCGCTCCGCGACGTGCGAGAGGTTGTGCGTGCGGCAGAAGAAATAAGCAAAGGAAACATGTCGAAGAAAATTAATGTGCGTTTTTCCCACGAAATCGGTATGTTAGCTGACACATTCAATCGGATGACAGAGGCCATCAGAGAGAGGGAAGAAGATTTACTTAAGCTTGCCACCGCCGTGGAGAGCACCGACGAGGCGATGGTTATCGCCGACATGGCCGGTACCGTCGTCTATGCAAACCCGGCTTTCGAAAAGATTACCGGCTACGACCATGTTGCCGTAAAAGGTTTACCCGTTGCCCGCTTCTTTTCCGCGGATGAGTCGTCGGGTGAACATAAGACAATGATGGAGGCGATGTGCACAGGTGACACCTGTACGCTTGAGATAGCCAATCGGAGGAAGGACGGCTCAACCTTCCTTGCCGACCAGTCGGTCTTCCCCATCACCACAAAAGAGGGCGAAAGACTTTACACCCTTCTCGTCATTCGGGACATTACCGAGAAGGACCGGCTGGAAAAAAACCTTATCCAGGCCCAGAAGATGGAGGCCATCGGCACCCTGGCCGGTGGTGTCGCGCACGACTTCAACAACCTTCTGGCCGGAATAATGGGGTACGCCTCTCTCCTGCGACTGCAGTTTGACAAGGAGGGGATACGGTCGACGGAGTATCTCGATACCATCGACGAGTTGAGCAAGAGGGCGGCGAGGACGACTTCGCATCTTCTCGGGTTTGCCCGCCGTGGGCGATACCGGAATGAACAGGTGGACCTAACCCAGCTCGTAAGCGAGATAGCCGACTTCCTCAGGCAAACCCTGGACCGGCGAATATCCGTCGACACGGTGCTGACTAACAACATGATCGTCGTACAGGCTGACAGCAACCAGGTGCACCAGGCCATTCTCAATATCTGCCTCAACAGCAGGGATGCCATGCCGAACGGAGGCGTGCTCATGATAAGTACTGATACCGTATCCGTCAATAAAGAGAACATGCTGCGGATGGGGACCCAAGCCAGGCCGGGCAGCTACGCAAGGGTTACCGTTTCGGACAACGGCGCCGGCATGGACGGCGAAGTGAAATCAAGGATATTCGAGCCCTTCTTCACTACAAAAGAAGTGGGCAAGGGGACCGGTCTCGGGCTGGCAATGGTCTACGGCATAGTGAGTAATCACGGGGGATTCGTGGAGGTAGCCTCCGAACCGGGCAAGGGGACGATACTTTCCATATATCTGCCCCTCAAGACCAGCGAAAACTCAACAACAGGGAAAGGGAACGCTTGATGAACGGAAAGACCATCCTGGTAGTTGACGACGAAGAGTTTATCCGGCGGATGCTTGACCGGATGCTTCAACACGGCAACTACACAGTAATCAGCGCCGACTGCGGTGAAAGGGCAGTGGAAATCATCAAGGGACCGCAGGGGCCGTCCGTCGACCTGGTCATACTCGATATCATGATGCCGGGCATGGGAGGTAAAAAGACTTATCATGCCTTAAAGGCGATACGGGATGTGAAAATACTCCTGTCCAGTGGATTCGGCAAAGATGGCGACGTCCAGGAGATTCTGAACTCGGGCGCCGACGGCTTTCTGCAAAAGCCGTTTGTGTTGAGCGACCTGCTTGAAGCCACCGGCAAAACTCTGGCCGGCTAGGGCCGCTGAAGGTTACTGTGCAGCAGCGATACAAATAAACAGCGGCGCACGATTTTACATTTGCCCGTCAGTATTTTGTGTGTTACTTTCATTTGTACATTTCTGTACGGAGACAGGCAAATGCCCGGGAATACTGGCTTAAACCATCATCGCATCCCCATCCTCTCCTTCATAGCCGCCATTTTTTTCTACAGCATTATCACCAGCTCTCCCGCTTTTGCCCAGCCTCCAGCGGTACTCCCCGGCGAACAGGAAGAGCTGCTGCTTTACTTCTCGAAAGACGAAATCATCGCCACCGCGACAAAACAGGCCATGCCCCTGAGCAAGGTGCCTGCCGTCGCCACCGTCATCACCGCCGAGCAGATCCGGAACATGGGGGCGAGGACGCTGTTTGAGACGCTGAAGATCGTGCCTGGGCTGGGGATATTCCAGGATTACAGCCATGACAGGGGGATAGAGATACGCGGTGTCAAGACACTGAACTCCGAAAAAGTGCTAGTGCTCCTCGATGGCATGCGCCTTAACCAGTTTGTATTTGGTGGAGCTTTCCCCATATATTCCGACCTTCCCCTCGATAATGTAAAACGGATAGAAGTCATTCGTGGACCCGTGTCCGCCCTGTATGGCGCCAATGCCTTTACAGGCGTCATAAACGTGATCACGAAAGAGGGGGGAGAGATCAACGGGGTCGACATGCGTGCGGAAGGAGGCAGCTTCAGTACCCAGCGTTACAATATCCTTGCAGGGAAGAAGTTCGGCGATCTGGAAGTAGCTGCTCATTTTAACTATCTTGAGAGAGACGGCGACAGGCGGCGAATCGAGCAGGATTTAACGGGGGCATCCGGCAGAACGGACAACTGGCGTCAACGTCTCGATACGGGACTTACGGCGTCGTGGAAAGGCTTGCGCCTTGACTACCGGCATACGGCTCTACAAAACGGCCCCTATATTGGCGCTACAAGTACGCTTAACGACGAAAGCCATCACCACCACATTGATGACATTGCTCAACTGAGCTACCGCTATGAAGTCACCAAGGAGCTTGATGCTTCCGCCCGTATATACTGGCGCAATATGAGGAGCGACCAATACTGGGAACTTTTCCCTGAAGGCTTTATGGCAGGCACATATCCCGACGGAGTCCTTGGAAATCCCAGGATTAAGGAACGAACGTACGGCGCCGAAGTTCAGGTTGATTACAAGCTGTTCAAGGACAACCTTCTGACGGTGGGAGTAAATATTGACCGAGTCAAGCAGTACGATGTCCAGCACTGGGCAAATTTCGACCCCGACAATGTCTTTGCTGGTCCGCTGGCCGGCGGATTTCAAAACATCACCGACTGGAAGAACTGGAATCAGAATGCCCATCGGAACGTCTTTGCATGGTACCTTCAGGACTCCTGGAACATTACCAGCAAACTTAACCTGATTGCCGGGGTGAGGCGCGATGAATATAGCGACTTTGGCAATACTACGAACCCCCGGGTTGGCCTTGTATGGCAGGTCCTGAAAAATACTCATGTTAAACTGCTTGCCGGTAAGGCCTTCCGCGCCCCCAGCGGAGAAGAACTCTATAATGAGCATAATCCCTCGGCGATTGGCAACCAGGACCTAAAGCCTGAGCGGATCACCACAACCGAACTTGCCATCGAAACGAAGGTCGGAGAAGCAACTATCAAGGCAAGCTACTTCAAGAACTACATCAGTAATACCATTGAACGACTGCCGATAGGAGGCGGCAGCTACCAACATATGAACAGCAGCAGACGCCGGATTGCGGGCCTTGAACTCGAGGGGAAATACCACTTCAACAAGACGGACAACGCCTATGCCAATTTTACCTGGCTGGAATTGAAGCGGCTTGGCAGCGGTGAAGACGTCGCCGATGTGCCCAAGTGGCGGTCCAACATCGGCGGCAATGTGGCCTTCGCTCGCTATTTCAATTTCAACACCAACATCTACTTCTCGGGTGAACGGCCGCGAACCGTACGCGATACACGTAAGGACCTCCCATCCTATGCGGTTATCGACGCTGCCCTTACCTTCAAGAACTTCTGGAAGGGGCTGGAGATACAGCTCCTCGCCAAAAACCTTCTCGACAAGCGTTACGATGACCCTGCTGCATGGAGTACGCAAACCAACTCCGTGAGTGTCCCCGGCGATTACCCTCGCGAAGGCCGGGAGATATTTCTCGAAGCTCGGTATACTTTCTAACTCTCTTTTCGCCTACCATCCTGCGTAAGTCGTTTCCAAAACATAATTACCTTACTTTAACCTAATAAAATGGCAAATAATGACGATACACTAAATACTATTTATCAAAGAGGGTTGTGCGAAAATGCTGCCACTAAAGATTGCCGGGATCGGCGCCTATTTTCCGGAACAACGGGAGACAAAGGAAGACTTCATCCGTCGCGGCATTCCCGAGGACATTATCGAAAGACTGGGGGTTTATGAACGGCGGGTTGTGACAAAAGGCCAGACAGCAGCGGACCTTGAGGTGGAAGCTGCCCGGCAGGCAATTGAGGACGCAGAGATAGCGCCTTCTGATATCGATCTCATAATCGGCATTACCGCTTTACCTCAAGCCATAGGCATGTCGAACGCCAATCTGCTCCAACATCGGCTCGGGATGTCCCATGCCGCAGCCTTCGATGTAACACAGGCCTGCGGGGCGGTAATCCCGGCAATGGTCATCGCGGCCAATTTCATCTCCATGAAACAATATAAGAATATACTGCTAAGCACATCTTGCCATTGGTCGGTCGTTGCCGACCCATCACATCCTGCTGCCGATTTTCCACTGGGTGACGGCGCTGCCGCGATGGTCATGTCTGCTTCACGCTCAGGCTTTGGCATCATATCTTTCGAAATGCGGTCGGAGGGCCGGTTCTTTTACAACTGTGGCATTGCTGTCGGAAGAGACCACGGTACGAGATATTTTGAGCGGCACAACGATAACCTGCTGTTTTTTCTCGACAAGTCGGGCCTTGACGGCTCGACTGATTTCAGGGATTTCGCGCTGAATAGCTTACCCGCAACCTTTAAGGCCGCGCTGGACAAGGCAGACCTCAACTCTTCGGACATCAACTGTGCCGCTATTCATGGAAATGTCAAACCTTTGGCTGAAGCATGGATAAAAGGGATGGGGGTTCCTCCGGAACGGTTCCCGTTAACTTATCAGCAATACGGAAACATGAGTGCGGTCACAATGCCTGTGAACCTGCGAGAGGGCTTGAATAGAGGGATGGTCAAACGAGGTGATATAGTAGCCCTTGCCTCTCAGGGCGCTGGTTTCTCTACGGGCGCGATCATAATGAAATGGGATTGAGAAAACGATGAGAGCAATCGACATACTGGTAAAGCACCTTGCAAATGAAGACTCCCGCTACCTCTTCGGCATCCCCGGCGGGGCGCTGGAGCCACTCTACACCGCCGTACACGACAACGGTGGCATCAAGGCTATCCTGACGAAACATGAGGGGAGTGCCGCCTTCATGGCCGACGGCTATGCCCGGGTGAGCGGCAGAATCGGTGTATGCTGCGGCACCACCGGGCCCGGCTCAACGAATCTCATCACCGGTATCGCCCAAGCCTATGTCAACTCGGTTCCGGTAATGGCCCTCACTGCCCAGGTACCCACCGCACGCTTCGGCAAAGGGGCGTTTCAGGAATCAGGCCCCGATACTGTCGATATTGTCGACATGTACAAGGCCTGCACCAAGT
The DNA here is from genome assembly GCA_029859385.1 of Nitrospirota bacterium. GTDB lineage: Bacteria > Nitrospirota > JAOUDF01 > JAOUDF01 > JAOUDF01 > JAOUDF01. The sequence goes on along the minus strand of JAOUDF010000013.1, from coordinate 2,589 downwards.
TGAGCACCATGATAATAAACCCGGAAAGGACCGGCGAGATCACGCGCCGTGCCCTCAAGCTGGCGACGACCGGCCGACCCGGACCGATCCACCTGAACCTGCCCTCTGACGCCATGTTCACGGAAGTGGCCGACGACATACTGCTCCCCCGTGAATACCGATGCGAGCTTCACACCTATGATCCTGACGCTATCACAAAGGCCGCCCAGATTCTGATTAGCGCAAAAAAACCGGCCATGTTGCTCGGTCACGGCGTGTTTGATGAGACGACTCGTGCCGCAATCCGGCATCTCGCAGAGCTTCTTAATATGGCTGTCGCCACTACGCCAAAGAGCAAGGGGTGTTTTCCCGACGACCATCCGCTGTCGCTCGGGGTGTTCGGTTTCGCCGGTTCGCCGCTCGCCGAGGAATTTCTTTTCAACGATAACGTCGATATACTTCTGAGCGTCGCCACCAGTTTCAACGAGTTCGACACCTATGGCTGGGACCCTCGACTGTCCGAGCGCCGCTCGATTATCCAGGTGGATATAGACCCGACCCAGTTCGGAAAGAACTACCCCTGCACTCTTGGCCTTATGGGCGATGCGGGCGTGGTGTTGCGCAAACTGGCCGAAGAGATTGTCAGGTTGTCGGGTCAGACCAGAAGGGGCGGCATTACGCCTGTGCAAACGGGCTGCGCCGCGCCAAGGTACCATGAACCGGAAAAGATGGGCTCCGACGAAATACCGCTCAAACCCCAGCGGCTGATGCACGACCTGCGCGAAAGCCTGCCGGAGGATGCCATCTTCTTCGTTGATGCGGGCAACAACCTGGCATGGGCCATTCATTACCTTACCATTCCCCGCTCCGGCGCCTTCGTCTCGGGGCTCGGGTTCAGTTCCATGGGCTACGGTGTTGCGGCAGCCATCGGCGGCAAACTGGCGGCGCCGGAACGGCCGGTAGTCTCGATTGTCGGCGACGGCGGGTTCATGATGAACGGCATGGAGGTGGCCACAGCGGTGCACTACAACATCCCGGTAATATGGGTGGTGGAGAACAACGCCCAGCTGGGCATGGTGCACCACGGCCAGCAGATGTCGGCCAACGGCCGCCTTATCGCGTCGGACTTCCCGAGGGTCGATTTTACCAAAGTGGCCGAAGGGCTGGGTGCAAAGGCCTATCACATCGAGCGGCCGGGAGAGATCGACCAAAAACTGATGAATGAGATTATCAAGTCGAACCGCCCCACGGTCCTCGACGTCATCATCGACGCCCACGAACGCCCGCCCATCAACTCCCGCATCAAGGCCCTCGACAAGGCTGCAATCAAACAGTAGCCCCGATTCCCCTTGTACCATCTGCATATCCGCACGACCCCCGGAATTTAGTCTTGAATTACCGGCATCTCAATAGTAATATCACGCCATTTCTCAACAACTTTTAACTTCATCCAGGCCTGTCATTCACCACCATGACCTCAAAGAAAAACAACAAGGGCAAGCCCAAAAATGACAGGAGCAAGAAGCAGTATCTGATCGACGAGATCAAGGTCGACGATACCTGGCGGATGTTCCGCATCCTTGCTGAACTGACCGACGGGTTCGAGGAACTGGCCGACATCGGCCCGGCGGTGAGCATCTTCGGTTCGTCACGGATAGGTGAAGACAACCCCTATTATCAGAAGGCGCTGGAGGTCGGCAGACTGCTGGCGGAAAAGGAGATTGCGGTAATTACCGGCGGCGGTCCGGGGATCATGGAGGCGGCCAACCGCGGCTGCATGCTCAACGGCGGGCTCTCGGTGGGGCTCAACATAGAGCTCCCCATGGAGCAGAAACCGAACAACTACATTACGCGGCTGGTCAGCTTCCGCTACTTCTTCGTCCGCAAGGTGATGCTGGTAAAATACGCCCAGGCTTTTATCATATTCCCCGGCGGCTTCGGGACGCTGGACGAGTGTTTCGAGGCGCTCACCCTTATCCAGACACAGCGGATAAAGCCGTTTCCCATCATTGTGGTAGGGAAGGAGTACTGGCAGGGGGTTGCCGATTGGATGGAAAAGAGAATGGTTCCGGAAGGGTTTTGTGAAGAAGAAGATTTAAAGCTGCTCACCTTCCTCGATGATCCCGAGGAAATTGTGGAGGAGGTATACAAGTGCATCACGAATCAATGCTACAAATAGACGAGGCAAAGTACCAGGGGTTCAAGGCTGAACGGCTCGATGACGACACAATCGCCGCCCTGAAGGAGATGGCTCGCGTATGCCGCGGCGATATCCTGAAGATGACTAACCTGGCGGCATCGGGGCATCCGGGTGGCTCCATGTCGTCGCTGGAGATATACCTGACGCTCTATACCTTTGGGCGTGTATTCCCCCATGAGCCGCACCGGGACGACCGCGACCGGATCGTTATCAGTCACGGCCACACCTCCCCCGGTGTCTACGCGGCGCTGGGCAGACGCGGTTTCTTCAACATCGACGACGCGGTAGCCCATTTCCGCCAGGCAGGCAGCCCCTACGAGGGGCATGTGGAACGCAGCGTCCCCGGCGTTGAATGGGGCACGGGCAACCTGGGACAGGGGCTCTCCGCGGCCTGCGGCTTTGCCCTGGCA
>JAOUDF010000012.1 GCA_029859385.1 Nitrospirota bacterium | reverse complement strand
GCAATTAAAAACGGTTCGGAAGCCGCCGGCATTGATCCCTTCTTCTTTCGCCACCCTGTTCGCCGCAATGAATAGCTTGCCTATCAGCGACGCATCGACGTCGGCGATATCGAGGTTGCCGGCGATGTGCTTGCGGGGAATCAGCAGGATGTGAGTCGGCGCCTGGGGGCTGATGTCCCGGAAGGCGACGACGTCGTCATCCTCGTAGACGATCTTCGCGGGTATCTCTTTTGCCGCAATCCGGCAGAAAAGACAGTCGCTCATTCGTCTTTACCCCCGCTTTTTCCAAAGCGTCTTTGCAGTTCGTAGATAACCTCCGACGGGTGGATGTTGTGGTGAGCCAGTACAACCAGCGAATGGAACCAGAGGTCGGCCATCTCATAGATGACTTCCTCTTTCTTGCCGTTCTTTGAGGCGATAATCACCTCGCCCGACTCCTCGCCGATCTTTTTCAGGATGACATCCTGCCCCTTCGAGAAAAGGGAGGCTACATACGACCTCTCGGATGGCGGATTGAGCTTCCGGGCCATGATGACCTCGTAGAGCAGCTGAAACAACGCCGGAATAGGATCCTCCGTCGCCCATTTTGAGTCATCCTGTTTGAGGGTGTGGTAGAAGCAGCTGCGATGGCCGGTATGACACGCCACACCTTTTTGATGAACCTTCAGCAGCAGGGCGTCGGTGTCACAGTCGGCGCGGATCTCCTTGACCTCCTGCAGATGCCCCGAAGTTTCCCCTTTTTTCCAGAGCTGCTGCCTTGAGCGGCTCCAGTAGTGGGCATAGCCTGTCTCCAAAGTCTTTTCGACTGCCTCCCGGTTCATGAAGGCCGTCATCAGGACTTCGTTGCTCTCCGCGTCCTGCACAATGGCGGTAACAAAACCTTTTTCGTCAAAATTAAGTTCGTCGATCATAGCTTGTATCCTATTATTCTGAGGAATTCCTTCCGGACTTTTTTGTCTTCCGGCGTCTCGACCCCTTTAGGTGAAAAACCGTCCACTACTCCCAGGACACCCCGGCCCTGCTCCGTTTCGGCAACGATTACCTGAAGCGGGTTTGCCGTGGCACAGAAGATGGAGCAAACCTCCTGGCAGGATTTTATCGAATTAAGTACATTTATGGGGAAGGCATCTTTCAGCACTATGACGAATATATGCCCGGCACCGATTGCCATAGCGTTTTTCACGGCGAGGTCCTTCATCGCCTCATCTGTCCCCTCCACCCGGATCAGGCAGGGGTGCGATGCCTCACAAAAGGCAACTCCAAAGGCGGCACCGGGTACATTACCGCTCACCGCTTCGAAAAGGTCTTCAGCCGACTTTATGAAGTGGGCCTGACCGATGATGACGTTGCACCCCTTCGGAATTTCTACAGGAATAACCTTGAATTCCATGACATCCCCCGGTTGAGTTAACGATCATTATTTCATCGAATCGGGTAAAGTCAAGCCTTAAACAGGACGCCTTAGCTTTTTCGCCGGGAAGAGATAACCAGGCTTAGCACTATGGAACTGGTCAGGATTATTGCCACCAGACCTAGGGCTGCTAATATCGGGACCTTGTACCATTGGACGATCAGCATCTTAATGCCGACGAAAATCAGCACTATTGCTAGTCCGTATTTTAGCAGGTGAAACCTGTCGGCGATGTCGGCCAGCAGAAAGTACAGGGCTCGCAGGCCCATGATCGCAAAAAGGTTCGATGTGAATACGATGAAGGGATCTTCAGTGATCGCGAAGATGGCGGGGATGCTGTCCACGGCAAAGACCAGGTCCGTGGTTTCAATCAGTGCAAGCACCAGAAACAATGGAGTGGCAAAAAGCACCCCGTTATGAGACACGAAGAATTTTTCATCATGGTAATTATCGGTAATTCTCAAGTGGTTACGCAGCCACCGCAAAACGGGATTTTTGGCGAGGTCGGGTTCCTGCCCGGCAAAGATAAGCATCTTTATGCCGGTTATCGCCAGAAATGCGCCAAAGAGGTGCAATATCCAGTGAAACTGGGCGATCAGCCATGCTCCGGCCAGTATCATCACGGCGCGCATGGCGATAGCGCCAAGAACACCGTAGAGCAGGACCCGCCGCTGGTATTCTGCGGGCACGGCAAAGTAGCTGAAGATCATTATGAAGACAAAGATGTTGTCTACTGACAGAGACTTTTCAATGAGATAACCGGTGAGGAACTCCAAAGCCTTTTCATTGGCTGCTTCCCGCCCTATTTCCGTGTCCAGATACCACCACAGCAGGGCATTAAAAGCCAGGGCCAGCGCCACCCAGAGGACTGACCAGCCCAGCGCCTCTTTCAGGGAAACCTTATGTGCGTTCCTGCCGTGCAGCAGAAATATGTCCACCGCCAGCATTGCCAGCACAAAGACGATGAACCCCAGCCACATCCACCATTCGCCAACAGAATGCATGATTGTTTTACCTCAGGCAGACAACCTGGTCCGCCGGCTAAGATTTAAGAAAGTTCTCATAATAGTAAGGCTTATGCAGGTATGTCTTTGGGTCATCGATCAAGATGAAACGGTCGGCCCTTCTTTTCAGGAGCCTGCTCATGGCTGTTTCCGCGGCAACTGCCACAACGATTTTGCCTTTCTGGTGGACAACTTCGATCGCCGGGACAAAATCTTCGTCTCCGCTTACCAGAAATGCGATGTCGTATACATTTTCATATGCAAGGGCGACCATTTGCGTCGCAAGGTAGACATCGACCTGCTTCTCGATCGTCTTGTTCATCGGACGGTCGAAAATCCTGACATAGAAGAACGGATGGTAGTCCATAGACCGGTAAAAGGCCGCGAGTTCGTTCTCGTTGTACCCGTGTGAACAGGCAAAGTATATCTTTATAAGGTCATGCTCGCTCTGAATCGCCCGGGCAAAGGCCGCGTAGTCAAAGCTGCTCGCTATCTCGGCAAAAGGCCGGTTCAGCAGTCTGGAGAGGGTTATCTGAAAATTGCTGAAGTCCCAGAAGATGATGCTTCGTTTCATCTTACATCTCTTTGCGGTTTGTCGTCATCCGTTTGAGCAACTGCTCCAGCTGCTTCAACTCCTCGCCGTACCTGGCCCAGTTCCCCTGCCTTTGCGCCTCCACGGCCCTGGTGTAGTGTTCCTGCGCCAGTTTTGCCAGTTCGGCCACGGTCCTGCCAGCGTCAACAGGGGCTCTGGCCGCCTGCGGGGACGCGTCGGTTTTGATACCGGTGCCGCCGCCAAACAACGTCTCCAGGGCCTTTTCAAGGGTCTCTTCCATAACCATCTGATTTCCGTAAGAGACCACAACCCGCCGCAATTCCGGCAACGACCCGGCTTCGGCAGCCAGATAGAGGGGCTCAACATAAAGAAGGGAGCCTTCAATAGGGATCGCCAGGAGGCTGCCTCGGATGACCGTTGAACCACGCTGGCCCCAGAGGGTCAGCTGCTCTGAAATCTCGGCGTTCTGGTCGATCCGTGCGTCGATCTGGCGCGGACCGTAAACCAACTTCTGCTTGGGCATAGTGTAGACCACGATCTTGCCGTAATCCGATCCATCTGAACGGGCGGCCATAAGCGCTGCCATGTTGTCGCGCTTCGAGGGAGTAAAGGGCAGGGTTAACAGGAACTCCTCTTTTGATCCGCCCACCTCCGATCCTTTTGCTCCTGGCAGCTTCATAACCGTGTAATACGGCTCCATGTCAGCCTCGCCCTGCCCGAGGTTCTTTTTGGGTACGGCCCAGAGGTCTTCCTTGTTATAGAATATCTGCGGGTCGGTCATGTGGTAGACGGTGTACATCTTCGCTTGCATAGTAAAAAGGTCCTGGGGATAGCGAAGGTGGCTCCTCAGGTCCGCGGGCATCAGGTCAAGCGGCTTATACAGCTTGGGGAACAGGGCAGCGTAGGCCCTGATCAGCGGGTCGGACGGGTCGTTTATGTAAAACTCCATGCTCCCGTTGTAGGCGTCGACCACCACCTTTACGGAGTTGCGGATATAGTTGCCCAGGCCCCTTATCGGCTGCGAATAGGGAACCATATTGGTCGTGGTGTAGCCATCCACCATCCAGAAGAGCCTGCCCTCGGAGATAACCATGTAGGGGTCCTGGTCGAAACGCAGATAGGGTGCCACCTTGGCGGCCCTGTCGAGGATGTCGCGATAGATCATTATCCGTGACTCGGCGGTGATATCCTCGGAAAGCAGTATCTTGAGCGTGCCGAAACGGGCTGCGAAGGCCAACTTGTTGAGCAAACCGCCCACGGGGATGCCTCCCGTGCCGGAGTAGGTGGTGTAGACGTTCTTGTCGCCGGAGGGGTAATCGAACTCCTGAGCCTTGTCTTCACAAAGACGTAATCGTTGGGATTTTCGCCGTAATAAACCTCCGGCCGGGTCACCTTCAACCCCTCCACCGTGGAAGACGGCGGGATGTCTTTCACGAAGAACTCCGGCAGCCCCTCCTTCGATATGCGGTTCACCGGCCCAACCGCCACGCCGTAGCCGTGGGTGTAGGTAAGGTGCTCATTTATCCAGTTGGCTCCCTTGAGGCCCGAGTACGACATCTCGCGCGGAGAGAGCATCAACTGGCGGTATTCGCCGTCGATCATATAGCGGTCGTTGTCCACGTCGGTAAAGTCGTAGTAGGTGCGTATCTGCTGAAGCTGCTTGAAGGTGGTAAGCAGCGGCCGGTGGTCCCACAGCCTTATGTTCTTGACGGTCAGACTGTTGCGGTTTACTTCGGCCCGCGTAAGGTTTTCCTCCGCCGGGAAGTCTCTCACCTCTATACCGTCAAGTCCGTAGGCGAAGCGGGTGCTGTTGATGTTGTGTTGAATATAGGGCCGTTCGGCAGCGATCTCGTTGGGTACTACCCGAAGCTTGTGGAGAAGCCCCGGGAAGATCGACAACCCCAGCACGTGCCCCGCCACTACTACGATAACCGCCCCGGCCTGGGCTTTCCACCCCTGCCGAAACGCGACGGCGATCAGGAAGATGCCCGCGACGGCTGCCACTACGCCCATTACCTGAAGCGCCGGGAGCTTGGCGTGGATGTCGGCGTATGTGGCGCCGAAGACCACCCCCCGCTGGGAGAGGAGCAGCAGGTACTGCTGCAACAGGTAGTCGAAGGCCTTAAGCAGAAGCAAAAGTCCGGCCATTACGCTGATGTGCACCTTGGGCGCGCGGTCCATGAAAAAACCGCCGGGGGAAACGACTATGCCGCCGCGCAGGAAGTAGACCGGCAACAGCAGGGCCGAGGCCAACCCAAAGGTGGTAAAGAGCCAGCCCTGCATGTCGAGAAGGAAAGGTAGCCGAAACACGTAATAACTGAGGTCTTTGTTAAAGAGCGGGTCGGCCTGGCCAAAGGGGGCGCCGTTAAAAAAGAAAAGGGTGTTCTGCCAGTTCGACGCAGCCCACGCACCGTAGCTGAAAGAGAGGAACAGAGCCAGCCCCGCGCCGATGAGCCCGATCTTCGGGATAAACCGTTCCAGTTGGGGGATACCCGCCAGGTTCAGGGAGAGGGGGCGTTGCTGTGTTGATTTGTAACGGAGCGCGACCAGTAGGTTGAGGTAAATGACAAGAAACGACGCCAACCCTATGATGAAACCCACCTTGAGTTTGCTTCCCAGTATTGTAAGAAACACCTCCCGCTGGCCCACTTCGCCGAACCAGAGCCAGTCGATATAAAGGTTAAGCGTTTGCCCGCCAAAGGGGAGGAGGACAAAAAACAGGGCAAGAAGTATGATGTTGAGCAAGTTACCGTGTTTCATGCGGTTATCCTTTTTAATAAGCACATCTGCTTGTTTTCGCGCAAAAAAAAACCTTTACCCGAATATCACTAAGGATATCATCGGGTAAAGGTCTCGTATGCTCCGAACAGGAACCAGAGGAACCGGGCAGGCAATCAGCCGGCCGTCTTGACGACTCCTCACACCCGCTATTTGCGGGCTACTACTCCCCCTTACAAAGGGTTGTACTATGCAGGAAACATTACAGAATATTTTTTTCGAGTCAAGACAATTCGCAGGAATATCACCAGTGTCGCGGACAGATTACGGCGTAAAATACTCCAGCAGGGCCTTGTAGAGCGCGTCGGCCTCTCTTCTGGAGGAATCGTTTTCATGTTTCTTCTCGACCCGTGAAAAATTGGAAAGCACCGCGGGCATCCGGCTGTGCACCACCGCAAAGGCATCGGTCTCCCGGACCGAGGGCTTGAGCGACATGGCACCGCGGATCTGCCTTCCGGCAATCGCGGCAAAACGCTTGCCGATATTGCTCAGGTGATAGTACTCCACCGATGGCTCCGCCTTGCGGTGACCGATGGATACAAGCAGTTCCGCCTCGGTCGCGTTCACCCTGGCCATCCGGTCCACCGAAACCGAGGGCTCTCCGTTCCTGCTCATGACCACCGTCACACCTGCCTGCTCCAGCCGTTCCCTCAGAAAGAGCGCTGTCCGGTAGTTGGCGGCATTCCCCTCGGCCTCGCCGCTCCCTTCCAACACCTCGGGATCGAGGGCTATTATCTTGCCAAGCAGTAATCCTCCTTCTTCGGGAGTCATCGCTACTTCGCTTATGAAGCTCCTCCCTTCCTCAATGGTTGCCAGTACTTGACGGAACTGGTACCCCTTTCTCTGAAGAGAGAAGGTATGCTCGCCGGCGATGGTGGTTTCCGCGAGGATACGTCCGTCGCTGTCCGAGACGGAAACAGTGTTGTCTTCGAGAGTCAGTGTCGCCTTTGGCAGTGGTTGTCCCTTCTGGTCGGTCACCCTGAGCTGTATCAGCGATTCCCGCAGCGGACGGAAGTCGATAGAGATGGTGGTAGAGGCCTCTCCGGCCGTTGCGGTCACATCGGCCCTGCCTTCAACGCCGGGAGCCTGCAGATAGGTCGTTGCTTCGCCGTTTACGGTCGCGGCACTCGTTGCCACAAGCGTGCCGTTGGTTGAGGCAAAATCGACCGGCGTACCGTCCAGCACGATGTTGTTGTTGGCGTCGACAAGCCGTGCGGTAATGCGAGCCAGAGATATGTTGTCCGGCGGCAAGGCACTGGGGGTCGCGACTCCTTCGACCCGCGCAGGAGGGAGGGATATATCCGCCGAAACCGAGGTCGTGCGGGTGCTGTTACCCTTCCTGTTTTTCGCCGAGAGCGTAAAGGTGTGCCGGCCATTGGTGAGAGGTTTGGCAGACTGCCAGGAAAGTGCCCCTGATGCCGAGTCGAAGGCAGGGGAGACCGTTTTACCGTCCACTGTCAGGGATATGGTCGCGGGGTCAATCCCCCCGCCGAGGCCGTCCTGCAGGCTGGCAAAGAGCGTAGGTTTGGCGGGATTTTGCAGGTCTTCGACAACCGTCATGCCGCAGACCGTCGGGACACCGGAGGCAAAGTAATCGAGGATACCCATGAAATAGGCCTCGGCCTCCTTTCTCAACGTGGCATGAAACGCCAACTGACGTTCGTTGTCGCCGTTGGAAAGATACGACGCCTCACCCAGCACCGACGGTGAGTTATTGTTTCGCAAAACGTAATAATTTCCGGGCAGCACCTTGCCGCTGCCCAGCGCCAGCCCTTCATCCATGCGACGGCCGATGGCCCGGGCGACATCAAGAGACGGGCCCTTGTCCGACATCTTGTAATAAACCTCGGTCTGGTTTACCCCTTCGTTATGGTTGGAGTTGTGATGCACGGAGAGGAACAGGTCGGCATCCATGTTGTTGCTTTTATCGACTCTGGGTTGAAGGTCGTCCTTCAGTTCACCGTTTTTCGTCGGCCCCATATCTACATCGGTTGTGCGGGTAAGGACCGCCTCCGCTCCGGCCTGATTCAAAAGCCCCCACAGATAGAGCCCTACCCAGAGATTGACGTCCGACTCCCGCACCCCCTGCTGACCCACGGCGCCCGAGTACCTGCCGCCATGACCGGGATCGAGGACGATCTTTCTGCCAACAAGAGGGCTGGTGTCAAGCTTGGCAATATCAAGCTTTGACGGTGCCGGAGGAGCGGGGGCTGATGGTTTGAATACCTTGAGCAGCGGAAACCGGGCACAGGAGGAGAGGAGGAGGACGGTCAGAAGAAATGTGACTGTTCTAAGTGCCACGATACCCTGGTTTAGTGGTAACAGATCGCCGTATGCGTCAAGAGAGTAAACCGGCCGGACAGTTATAGCACAGTCCATGGTGACGGTAAAGTCCTCATAATTCATTGAATTTTCACTCCACTATACCTTGTCAGCGCCGAAGTGTTTGTGATAACCTTGCACACTTTCCTGAACTGACCATTTTTGAGGTAACCAATGGGTTTCAATTGCGGTATCGTCGGACTGCCCAACGTGGGCAAGTCCACCATCTTCAACGCGCTTACATCGGCCGGCGCCCAGGCGGCCAATTACCCTTTCTGCACCATCGACCCCAATGTCGGGGTAGTGGAGATCCCCGATCCCCGCATGAGGCGGCTGACCGAGATTGCCAAACCCCAGAAGGTGGTCCCCACCACCATGGAGTTTGTCGATATCGCGGGTCTTGTAGCCGGTGCGTCGCAGGGCGAGGGGCTGGGGAACAAGTTCCTGGGGCATATCCGGAGTGTGGACGCCATCGCCCATATCGTCCGCTGCTTCGAAGACCCCAACGTGGTCCATGTGTCGGGCTCCGTCGACCCGAAGCGGGACATCGAGATCATCGAGGCCGAGCTGGCCCTGGCCGACCTCGATACGGTAGACAAGCGCCTCCAGCGCTCCGAGAAGGGGGCCAGGTCCGGCGACAAGAAACTCCAGGAGGAGGTGGCATTCGTCAAGTCGGTCAAGGACCGGCTCGAGCGGGGAGAGCCGATCCGGGGGATAGAGACCAACGCGGAGCAGGCAAAGGTCCTGCAGGAGATGCACCTGCTTACCGACAAGCCTGTCCTCTATGTGGCCAATGTAAACGAGGACGACGTCCTTACGGGTAATGCCCATGTGGAGACGGTCCGTCGGATAGCGGCAAAAGAAGGGGCGAAGGTCATCATCGTCTGCGGCAAGATAGAGGAGGAGATCAGCACTCTCCCGCTGGAAGAGCGGGGTGAGTTCCTCGAATCGCTGGGGCTGAAAGATTCTGGCCTCGACCAGCTGATCCGCGCGGGCTACGAACTGTTGGGCCTCATCACCTATTTTACCGTGGGAGAAAAAGAGGTCCGAGCCTGGACCATCCTCAAGGGGATGAAGGCCCCCCAGGCTGCCGGGGTTATCCACACCGACTTCGAGCGGGGATTTATCCGGGCTGAGGTTATTTCCTACGAGGACTTCAACCGGCTGGGCAGCGAGGCGACCGTCAAGGAGAAGGGGTTGCTGCGCGTCGAGGGGAAAGACTACGTGGTGCAGGATGGGGACTGTATGCATTTCAGGTTCAACGTATGATGGAAAACAACGACCAGTGCAACACCTGTATCCCTTCCGATGCCCCTGAGGCACCTGCCTTTGACTACATCAACACCCCCGGCGCCAGGGCTGCCCGGGAGGCCGGGCTGATCAATATCGCCGACCTCGAACCAAAGGGACGGGGACGGGTGGTGCAAATTTCCGAAACCGACCATGACCTGGCCCATCTCGTAACGGAGGGGCACAACCCTGCCTTCGTGCCGGGTCTCGAGGTAACGGTGCTGGCGAAATCGCCCAATAACGGCCCTGTCCTGATCCAGGCTGACGGAACCGTCTACGACATCTGCAACGACGTCGCCTGCGTGGTCTGGGTGGAAAAGGTGGTACAATAACTCTCAAACAATCCACTTTTCCCGGGGCTTTCTGTGAAACTCCAAACCAAGCTCAACCTCGCCACAGGCATTATTCTCTTCATTACACTAAGCATAATGATCGTCGTGGATCTGGTCCACGACCGGGAAATCTATTTCCATAATCAGAAAGAGTTCCTTGAGCAGTCGGCGGAGTCGCTGAGGAACCTGCTTGCCAAAGCCCAAAACATCGACGAAGTCGTCCGGACAACAAGGGCTTTTGCCCCGGTTATTTCCCGCCCCGACCGTGACAATACCTACATCGTTATTGCCGACCATAACGACATCATCCTGGCGGGCACCCTCTATGCCGCGGAGGGCAGATCGCTGAAGGACCTGAAGATGTATCAGGAGGGGCTGCCCAAGCGCTCCAGCATTATGGCCGCGATCTTCTTTCATCGCCACCCGGCAATCCATGTCATCATGCCCTTTCCCCTTCACCCCTCCGTTACCGGTGAGGCCGAACCGGTTCGGGGGCAGATATTTATCAGCCGGTCCCTTGACAAGGAGTACCGGGAGTTTCTCATCGAATTCACCATCATGGGCATATATGCCATTCTCCTGCTGACCTTTCTCATAGGCCTCTTCACCTACTTCTTCCACCATTTCATCACCGCGCCGGTAAACCGGCTTATCAGCGGACTCAAGAAGGTTGAGGATGGAAACTGGGAAGCCCGCGTGACAGTCGAGCACAAGGACGAGATCGGCACCATCACGGAAGCGTTCAACCGCATGGCCCATCAGCTTCAGACCACGGTCGAACACATGCTCCGGGTGGAAAAGATGACCACGCTGGGCGAAATGGCTGCCCGCGTCGCCCACGAGATCCGCAACCCCCTCGTCCCTATCGGAGGCCTGGCCAACAACCTTGCCAACAAGATGCCTGCAGGCAGCCGTGAGCGGTCGCATCTGGAACTGATCGTACGGGAGGTAAAGCGGCTGGAGAAGATCCTGGAGTCGATCCTTATATTCACCAAGCAGACGCCGCCAGCGCTCAAGGACAACGACGTGAACAAAATCATCGCCGTATCGATCCGTATCGTGGAGCTCTATGTGGAACAGGGCAAGATCGTCATCGAGACCGATCTGGCTTCGAATATTCCGCCAATAAGCTGTGACGAGGGGCTGCTTGAACAGGCCCTGGTCAACCTCTTCTACAATTCGGTGCAGGCTATGGAAGAAACGGGGGGTACCCTGAGGGTAAAGAGCTCATATCTGTCCAACCGGGAACGGATTGTGCTGGAGGTGACTGACACCGGCGGCGGGATCATGGAGAAGGACATTCACCGCATCTTCGACCCCTTCTTCACCACCAAGGAGTCCGGGACCGGCCTGGGACTGAGCATTGTGCACCAGATCGTGACAAGCCACCACGGCGACCTGATGGTCCACAACCACCCCGGCGAGGGGGTCACCTTCATCATCGAACTCCCCGTAAGGCAGCCCGCAGCCGAGCCCGAACCGATGAGGCCGCACAAGCCGACAAAAGACGCCGGGAAATGACGGCCTCGTATGTCATTCCGGCGAAAGCCGGAATCCAGTAGTTTTTAATATTCCTGGACCCCGGTTTTCACCGGGGTGACGGTTTCCTCAAATTCTTCACTCTCTACCCCTTCATCCGCGGATCAAGATAGTCTCTGAGAAAATCACCGAAGATATTGAAGGCCATGACTGTAACGAAGAGGGCCAGGCCGGGGAAAAGGACCATCCACGGCGCCGAGAGTATGTAGGCCCGATTGAGGCTTATCATGGAGCCCCAGGTGGGAATGGGTGGTTGTATGCCGAGACCGAGGAATGACAGGGCCGCCTCGCTCATGATGAATCCGCCAATACGGATGCTGGTCACCACCACAATGAGCGCACCGCAGTTGGGCAGGATGTGGCGGATGAGTATCCTCGCCGACGAGCACCCGATCGACCGGGCCGCCTCCACATAGGCCTGTTCACGGATGGACAGGACCACGCCGCGCACGAGTCGGGCAAATCCGCCCCACCCGACCAGCGCCAGGGCCAGGACCACCGAGAAGGCCCCGGCGGGCAGCACCACCGTAATCCCCACCGCCAGAAGGAGGCTCGGAAAGGACAGCAGCAGGTCGACCAGGGCCACCACCGCCATGTCGATCTTCCCTCCGAAGTAACCTGCGATGGTCCCGAAGGCAAGGCCTATCACCACTGAAACCCCTGCCGCCACCAGGGCGATCCCCAGCGATGCCCTGCCGCCGTAAATGACGCGGCTGAGCACGTCCCGCCCTTTGCTGTCGGTGCCCAACAGATGGGCGCCGTCGGGAGGGAGGCGAAGGGCGTCGAGGTTGATCCCCAGCGGGTCAAAGGGCGCGACCAGCGGGGCCCCCACGGCTGCCACCACGATCAGCACGATAACCACGGCCGATGTCAGGGCCAGAGGTTCCTTTTTCAGCCGCGTCCAGAGACGGCGCCATTCCATGAGCTATCTCTCCTTGGCTGAATGCCTGATCCGCGGGTCGATGACCGAGTTCAGGATATCGATGATCAGGTTCACTGTAACGAAGATGGCGGCCCCGAAGAGTACCGTCCCCATGACCACCGGGTAGTCGCGCTTGGTGATTCCCTCGAGGGCGTACCTGCCCAGGCCGTCCCAGCCGAAGATCGTCTCCGTCAGTACCGAGCCGTTGAGGTAGCTTCCCAGGTCGAGGCCGATAAGGGTAACAATGGGGATGAGGGCATTCCGCAGCGCATGGAGTATCACCCGGCCGCGACCAAGCCCCTTGGCGACGGCCGTCGCCATGTAGGGCTGCCCCAGTACCTCGAGCATGCTGGAACGGGTCACCCGGGCAATGAATGACGACGAGCCTATGGCAAGGGTCAGGGCAGGAAGAACGAGGTAGATCGGCTCTCCGTGCCCCATCCCCGACGGCGGCAGAAGGTGCAGCCACCCCGCCAGTACGAGCATGAGCACCAGTCCCAGCCAGAAAACGGGGAGCGAAATCCCCGCCACCGCCAGGGCCGAGCCGGCCCGATCGACCCACGTCCCCCGCTTGAGGGCGGTCACAATCCCCAGAGACACCCCGATGATGATGGAAAAGACAATGGCGGTAAGGGCAAGCCGCAGGGTGTTGCCAAACTTTTCGACGATATCGGAGGCAACGGGGTGGTGCGAGTAATACGAGCGGCCCATCTCCCCTTTGGCCAGCAGGGAGAGGTACCCCCCGTAGCGCACCAGAAAAGGCTTGTCGGCGCCTATCTCCGCCCGTAACCGTTCCACCACGGCCGGGTCGGCCCGCTCCCCCACCATCCCCAGCACCGGGTCGCCGGGCACGGCCTGGGTAAGAAGGAAGGTGATGAAGGTGATGCCGAGAAGTGTCGGAATAAAGAGCAGGAGTCGCTTCAAAAAGTATGAAGTCATTGCCCCCTCCTTCCGGCAGCTGCCATCAGGCTGCCGCTCGTATCGAGACTGACCTCTACCCCCTTGTCCGCAGACGCCAGCGGGAACAGCTTCACCCCTCTCACCCACGGCTGATGGATCAGGACCTCCGCCTTGTGCCACATGAAGACCCATGGCGCCAGACTGACGACCCGGTGCTGGATCGATTGATAGAGCAGCTTCCGTTCTTCCTCCGAACCGGTCTTTGCCGCTGCCTCGATCAACAGGTCGGTCTCGGGGTCGGAGAACCGCGCCCGGTTCCCTCCCGCCCCGGCATTGGCGGAGTGAAAGACCGGAAAGAGAAAGTTTTCTGGATCGGGGTAGTCGGCCCACCAGGAAAGCCAGAATGCATCTGCCTCGCCGTTCACCACCGCCGCCTTGAAGGCGCTCCACTCCAGCTGTCTCAGCGTAATCCTGATCCCCACCTCCTTGAGATACCCCTGGATAACCTCGACCATATCCAGCGTATCCTGGTCCAGATTGAGGTAGAGGGTCGCGTCGATTCCGCCGGGATGCCCCGCCTCGGCTAGTAGCCTGCGACTCATCGCCGGATCGTACCGGTAGCCGGTGTTATCGGTTTTGAGAAGAAAGGGCGGTATAGGTCCCGCCGCCAGGGTCCCCCGACCTTCCATGATGGTTCTCAGTATCTTTTCCCGATCTATGGCGTAGTTCATTGCCCTGCGTATCCGTGGGTCGTCGAAGGGGGGCTTCCCGCAGTTCATGCCGAGATAGTAGACATTCAATCCGGGGCCGCTCACCAGAAGACGGTTCCACTCGGGGTCCCGGCGGAAACGGCCGTATTCCGACGCCGGTACGGCGAGGATGTCGAGGTTCCCCTGTCCAAACTCCACCACCGCCGTCATCTCGTCGGGGATGATCCGGTAGTAGACCCCCTTCAGGGAAGGCTTGCGGTCAAAATAGGCCGGGTTTGCCGAGAGCAGCACCCCCCGCCCCTGCTGCCACTCGGTCAGCTGATAGGGCCCGGTCCCCACCGGATGGCTGCCAAAATCCTCCCGCCACCGCTCAATCTCTTCCTTCGGGACCACATAGCCTGCGGGCATGGCCAGCAGACTGAGGAAGGGGGCAAACCGCTCCCTCAGCGTGATCTCAAGATGGCTGTCGTCGACAGCCCGGATACCCGTCACCTCCGACGCCGTTCCCTGCTGGTATTCCCTGGCTCCGTCGATACGATCGAGGACCCACGACCGGGGAGATTTTGTTTCCGGGTGAAGCACTCGCTCGAAGGAGTATTTAAAATCGTGGGCCGTAACCTTCCTGCCGGATGAAAAGAAGACGTCGCTCCGAAGGGTGAATTGATAGGTTCTGCCGTCCCGGGAAACCTTCCACGACGAGGCCACGTCCGGCGCCACCGACATATCATCGTTAAAGCGGATAAGCCCGTTGAAGAGCTTTGCGGTAATGCTGGCACCCGACACATCGATGATAAAGGCCGGGTCGAGGGTCGTCGGGTTTGTCCCGAGGCGGAGGTAAAGGTGGTCGGGAAGGCGCTCCTGCCGGCTGCCGCAGGCGGCCAGCGAGAGGAGCAATATAAGGACCAGTCCGCCTCTCAAAAGAAAATTAAAGGATTGGCCTGAAAATTTCGATACGGTATCTGCAGTCTCTTCAAAAGGCATTTTACCTCATGAGTTTTCCGGCCAATGTTTATCTCTCGGAGAAACCATCGGGTCGCCGCAAGAGAAAAGAGGTGAACGGGGCAGCCTGGACAGTGTCCGGCGCCGTGAAGCCAATCATAACCTAACAGGCGGCCAATTTGTAGATATCAATAAGGATATCGAACTACGCCTTGATACGGATGTTATGAAACCTGAATACCCTCGCTACGACAGCAGTTCTGCCGCCACTCCCAATCCCGATGAAGAGCTCCGCCTCCTGATCGATATCTCCAGGGCCGTCATGGAAGCCGACAGCTTTGCCTCGGGGATTACCGCTGCCCTTCGCGGCATATGCGAACATACGGGCTGGCTGATGGGAGAGGCGTGGCTTCCCCGATGCGACGGCGCCTGCCTTGAATGGAGCCCGGCTTTTTACGCAGCCAACGAAAAGGCGGAAGCGTTCATACAAAAAAGCGACAAGTACAACTTCCGGCCCGGCATCGGCCTGCCCGGCAGGGCATGGAGTTCCAAACAGGCCGTCTGGATCAGGGACGTCACTGCCGACTCCGACTTTCTGCGAGCACTGCTGGCCAGCACCTATGGACTGAAAGCAGCGGTAGCCGTACCGGTGCTGGCGGGACAGGAAGTAGTTGCCGTCATCGATTTCATGACCGGCAAGGTCATTGAAGAAAGAGATGAACACCTCATTACGCTGATAACCGCCGTGGCTGCGCAGCTGGGCACATTCATTAAACATCTGCGAACTGAGGAGCAATTACGAAAAAGTGAGGCCGGTCTTGCCAATGCCCAGCGAATCGCCAAACTGGGGAACTGGGAGTGGGACATTGCCAGTGACGAATTGTCCTGGTCCGATGAAACCTACAGGATATTCGGCCTTGATCGCAATGGTTTTAAAGCGACCTACGAAGCATTTCTGAAATCGGTACACCCCGAAGACCGCGATTTTGTCAGAAGATCGCTTCTGAAGGCCATCCGGGAAAAAACGGTATGCAGCATGGATTATCGCGTTGTACTGCCCGACGGCAGGGAGCGCATTGTACACGAAGAGGCTGAAGTCCTGCTCGACGGCGCCGGAGTGCCGCTTCGCATGTGTGGCACTGTACAGAATGTCACAAAAAGCATCCTGGCCCAAAGAGAACTGAAGAAGCTCTCCGAGGCAATCCAACAGAGCGTCAATACCGTCTTCATCACTGACAATTATGGGAAAATAGAATACGTAAACCCGGAGTTCGAGCGGGTAACCGGTTATTCCGGCGACGAGGCCATCGGCCGGAACCCGAGGATTCTCGCATCGGGGGAAACCGCCCCAAGGGAATATCAACTCCTGTGGAAGACTATTACGCAGGGAAAGACCTGGCGCGGCGTATTGAAGAACCGGAAGAAAGACGGGACGTTCTACTGGGCCAGCGGCGTCATATCCCCTATCCGGGACGAGAAGGGAAACGTAACCCATTTTCTGGCGGTTCAGGAAGATATCACCGAAAAGAAGCAGACTGAAGAAAAGGTCCAGTATCTGTTGACCTTCGACGAGACCACGGGGCTTGTCAACAGGGCCCGTTTCATGGCATTGCTCAATGACTGGTTTGAAAGCAGCGGTGAGAAACGATCCGGCGTCCTTCTGCTCATCGATATCGACGACTTCAGGATCGTGAACGACATCTACGGCCACAGGGCCGGAGACGAGATGCTTCGGCGCATCGCCAACCTGCTTCAGGGCATCATCCCCAACCCGCAGATTTATTCCGGAGAAGGCGACCTTGGGCGTGGGACCATGGTAGGCCGGATGGGAGGGGACGAATTCGCCGTCTTTCTCTCTTTCCCCTACACGAGAGAGGGTCTCGACCTTCTGATCCAACGGGTAAGGATTGAACTGGAGCGGTTACGCTACGCCGACCTCTCCCATTCTCTTACCGCCAGCATCGGTGCCGCGTTCTACCCTGAGCACGGCGGGACCACCCGTGAGCTGGTAATGCATGCCGACGTCGCCCTGGTCAACGCCCGCAAGGCAGGGGGCGACCGCTGTATTATCTACTCAGCCGATGACCGGCAACTGGAAAAGACCCATTCCAGGCTAAAGGAAAAAGAGCGCATACAGAAGGCCATTGCGGGAAACCGTTTCGAGCCCTGGTTCCAGCCGATCCTCGACCTGAGGGACAACAGGATACATCACTTCGAGGCCCTTGCCCGAATGTACAATGCCGACGGCACCCTTGTGATGCCCTATGAATTCATCGACACCGCGGAGAAGTTCGGGCTGGTCAACGCCATCGACCGCGCCATCACAAAGAAAACCATGGCCCGGCAGGCGCTCAACGGGAATGGAGAAAAGATATCCTTCGGCATGAACCTCTCGGGCAAGAACCTTGGCGACACCGAATTCCTCGCTTTCCTGCGCAACGCCATCGAGGAGACCGGGGCCGACCCCGGCAGCCTCATCTTTGAAATTACCGAGACCGCCGCAGTGCATGATCTCGACAAGGCCATAAAATTCCTTGGCGAGCTGCGGCAACTGGGGTGCCGCTTCGCCCTCGACGACTTCGGTGTCGGATTCAATTCCTTCCTCTATCTGCGGGAGCTGACGGTCGACTATATCAAGATCGACGGGTCGTTCATCCGCAAGGTGCATGAAAACGCCAACGACCGGCTCTTCGTAAAGGCCATCGTCGAGGTGGCGCGGGGGCTGGGGATCAAGACCATCGCCGAGTTTGTGGAAAATGGCGAGATACTGGAGCTGGTCCGGAGTCTGGGAGTCGACTACGCCCAGGGGTATGCCATTGGCAAGCCCGCCAAAGAGCTGGTTCTCGAGATGCAGTAGCAAACCTCTCAATAAGAGCTCGCAGTAAATCCTGAAATCCAATCCGTAGCGAACAGCTTCCTAAACTCGGCCTCCCGTTGTGCCCTCCAAATCCCTCACTTCAGGTTGATTTTTATTAACCAGGACAGGCCCTTTAATTCCAGCCGGATATCTTCCATCGTAGAAATGGCTCGTTACAGGCGACATTATAAAACCCCCATGGTAATAGCGCGTAAATATTAGATAAATAAAGAGATTTAAGGAATATTAACTGGACACCAAAAGTCCTGAACGGGTATGGTGTTTGGCGTGGCATGACCACGCAAGCCGGTCGGTCTCATGCAGTAACCGGACCGGAAAAATTATCCCTCACGAGGAGGAACCCTATGCATAAAAAGTCCTTTTTTCGCGCTGGAGCGGCCATATTGCTGGCAAGCCAGGTCGCGTGCGTTTCCATACCATATCCCATACCGTACCTTACACCTGAATTAACGGGCGTGACGCCGGAGATGTCGGAGCGTTTTGCCGGGATTTCTCTCGAGCAGGCGGTCGCCGATGCGGAAGCCAAAGTGGCCAAGGCCTATGAGAATGAACTCAACTTCTACTCACCGCGCAACCTGGGTACCGCTGAGGATGCGCTCACCTATGTCCGCAAGCAGATGCAGGAAAAGCCACAGAGAGATACCTTTCTGGTTCGGATTCTCCTCATCGAATCATCGATAGGCAAGGGTTACGCGGTCAAGTCTGCGGTGAAAAACCAGCTGGCCGAGGTGTTTAGCATGAGGGCGGCGCTGGAAGAGGCGAAGGCCCCGATGTACGACAAGGGCCGTTATGACGATGTAGTGGGCGAGATCAAAGACCTGATCGACTACATCGAGAGGGACCGCGCGGAGAGGGCACGGGGTGAGATTCCGGCCCTGGTGGCAAAAATGAAGACCTTTGAGACCGAAGCCATAAAGCACCACGCCCTCAACCCTGCCAAGCTGATACTGAGCAAGGCCAGCTCCCAGAATGCCGAGGAGTATGCCCCCAGGACGCTACAGGAGGCGCGTACGATATATGCGCAGGCCGAAGCGTATATCATGAGCAATCCGCACGACAAGGAGAGTGTCGCCCGGCTGGGCAGCGAGAGCCTGTTTGCCGCTCGCCATGCCCTGTATGTGGCTGAAGCTGCCAGAGATATCCAGAATATGGGCACCAGGGCGAGCGAGGATATCGTACTTGATGCCGAACGGCGGCTGAAACGTATTGCCGAGGCACTCAACCACCCCGACGTACGCGACCGCTCGCTGCATGACCAGACGATGGCGCTGGCCGGCGCCGCCGGGCAGCTGGTGGTTGGTCGTGACGAGCTGCGCGAGAAGATAGACACGCTCCAGGCCCGTGATAACAGCGCAGAACTGGCGGCAATGCGGGAGAAGATCTCCACCGCCGAGCAGGAGAACGGTGCCTTGAAAACGGAGATCAGCCAGCTGAAGGCAAAGATCGGCGAGATGGGGGCTTCCCTGGCCGCTGCACAGGCCGCAAGGATAGCTGCTGAGGAGGCAAACAATAGGCAGAAGGTCTCGGCCGAAGTAAAAGAGCCCGCGGCAACGACTACAGAATCAAGTGCTTCACAACCGGCAACAGAGGCTGCCCAGCCAGTGGCCGAGGCGACAACCGCTACAAAGGTAGCCCCGGCCGAAGTAAAGGTATATTCGATACCGGTGACAAAATCGCCCGCGCTCTTGGAAGAGGTGCCGGTAGTGCAACCGATACCCGTGGAGGCAATCGATAAAAAGGAGACCGCCGCCGGAGTGGGGAAACGGGCGACATCGACCCCTGAGGCAACAAGCCAGACAGAGTCAACAGCGGATAGCGTCACGGACAACAATACTACGGTAGGCCAATAAATACGCAGTCGATGGGGGTGCTGCCGTCAAACGCAGCGAGACGATGAACCCGTTATTAACGCTTATCCTGCACGATAAATTTAATGAGACGGGGGAAGGATGGGAGATTTTACTAATCATCCCCCGGCGGCTTCGGGCTTCATTCCATTCAGCACAATCCACCGCGCTTTTTGAAAGCAGTGTCCGCTTTTAGTGTGGAATTTTCGCGCGGATATCTTGCGGCAGCTCATCGATACTTCTGAGAACCATGACATCCATGTTCTCATTGCCGGCCTTGAGGGCATACATGCGTGAGACACCATAGATCGAAGACTCTTTGGCGATGAAGTAGACCCTGGAGCCGGGTCTTTGAGATTTTATTCGCAGGGACCAGTTGGAAATTTGCTCCACGCATTGGCTTGACAGTTTGAACGACTCCGCTGAAAGCGCGGAGGAATCCCAGACTCGTACAGGATTTCCTGAAATACGCGCGAATACTTTGTCCAGATATCGGGTCATTTCTATTGCCATCTCATCGGTATAGAGATGCAATACCTTCATGTAAATGATGTTGTCGACAACCGTCACTTCGATAATTCCTTTGTCAAACTTCAGAGTTTCGCTTGTCATTTGAGTCCCTGCGGGCATTGGTATTTTAGGCCACGAACAATTCTATCCATATTATTCGGTCACTACCGTTTGCAGCTCTCCACAAACCCTCTGAACAACCTCCGCGTCACTTCGCTCTCCAGCGTCTTTTCCGGGTGCCACTGCACACCGAGCAAAAAAGGGTAGCCGGTTAGCTCGACCGCCTCGATGACGCCGTCGGGGGCCTGGGCCGTCACCACCAGTCCTTTGCCTACATCCTTCACGGCTTGATGATGGTAGCTGGCCGATTCGAACTCCGTTACACCGATCATCTTTTCAAGCAATGAGCCCTTGCTCACCGCGATGGTATGTGAGCACGGTACATCCAACGATGAGCGGTGCGGCATCGACTGGGGCCGTTGAGTGGCGAGATCCTGCCAGAGGGTGCCGCCAAAGACGACATTGAGAAGTTGCATGCCGTGGCAGATGGCGAGGATGGGCTTTTTTAATCGGATGGCTTCGTTGAGAAGCGCGGTTTCGAAGTCAGTGCGCCGGTCGGGTGAAAGCTCCAGCGGAGCACAGGGTTCTTCGCCGAAGTAGCGGGGGTGGATATCCTCGCCGCCGGTCATGAGCAGGCCGTCCAGTTGCCCGATTGCCTGAACCGATGAATCGCAGGGAGGGAGCACCAGCGGCACGCCCCCGGCCTCCACAACCGCTCGGCAGTAGCGGGTCTGGAGATAGGAATACTCCCTGTCGTTACGGTATTCGATGTCGGCGGTCACGCCGATAAGAGGTTTTGTCATTTATGTCCTTTGTAGGGGCGATCCTTGTGATCGCCCAATCCCGAAAGGGCGAACACAGGGGTTCGCCCCTACATTTTACGTAACACCTTTCCCGCCAGGGTCCCTGTTACCTCGCCGTCCCTCACCGCCACCTTTCCGTTGACGATTACGTCGCGAATGCCGACGGACCGCTGATAGGGGCTGTCGAAATCGGCCCGGTCGATGACGGTCTCCGGATTGAAGATCACGATGTCGGCGCATGCTCCGGGCCTGAGTTCGCCCCGGTCTTTCATTCCCAGTTTCCTGGCCGGCTGGGCCGTCATCTTGTGGATGGCCTCTTCCAGCGTCAGCAGGCCTTCTTCACGCACGAAGCGGCCGAGGACGCGGGGGAAGGAACCGAACCCGCGGGGGTGGGGCTTGCCGTGGGCAGTGATGCCCGAAAAGCCCCGATTGGTGCTGTCGGAGCCCACCATCACATAAGGCTGCCTGAGGATGGTGCGCAGGTTCTCCTCGCTCATGGAGTAGAAGATGGCGCCCGCCTTGAGTTGCTCTTCGATGAGAAGGTCGTAGAGCGCCTCCCACGGTTTCGCTTTTCTTTTTTCGGCGATTTGGGCCATGGTGAGCCCTTCGAGCCCCTTGTTGGCCGCTGTCTCTACCGAGGAGACCGCCACCCGCTGCCAGTACTCGGGCTCGGGGTGCTGGGCGAGGATGTCGTCGGTAAGCCGCTTTCTGGTTTCGGGATCGCGAAGCCGCGCCAGTTCGGCATCGTTGCCGCCTTCGTAGGCCCACGAGGGCAGGACGGCGTCGAGGTCGGTGGCGGCGGCGGTGTAAGGGTAGCGGTCGGAGGTGACGTCGAGCCCCCGGCCCCGCGCCTCTTCGATAAGGGCCAGCGCCTGTGTGATCTTGTGCCAGTTCCTTTGGCCGCTGGTCTTAAGATGCGATATCTGCACGCCGACGCCGGACTTTTCGCCGATCTCAATGGCCTCGGTAATCGCCTCGATGAGACCGTCACCCTCGCTGCGCATGTGGGATGAATAGATGCCGCCGTATTTGGCGACTACACGGGAGAGCTCAATCAGCTCATCGATGCCGGAGTAGACGCCGGGCGGGTAGATGAGCCCCGTGGCGAGGCCCAGGGCCCCCTGCTCCATGGCGTCGCTCAGAAGAGCTTTCATCGCGTCCATCTCGGCGGGGGTAGCCGGTCGATTCTCATATCCCACCACAGCGCCGCGCAGGTTGCCGTGACCCACGTAGGTGGCGATGTTCACCGCCGCGCCGCGCCGGTCAAATGTATCGAAGTATTCGCCGAGGCTCTCCCAGCCGAGTTCGAGTCCCAGGTCCGCCAGCTCGCCCCGTCGCCGTTCACGATAGGCGCCGAGCAACGGACCGGCCGAAAGACCGCAGTTGCCGTTGATCTCCGTCGTCACCCCCTGCAGCAGCTTGCCGTCGCCCTGGGGGTGGGCGAGAAGTGAAAACTCGGAGTGAGAGTGGATGTCCACAAAACCGGGACAAACCACCATGCCCGATGCGTCGATCACCGTATCGGCGCCAGTCGTGGGAATGCGGCCCACGGAAATAATCCGGTCGCCCTCGATGAGGATAGCCGCCGGTTCACCGGGCCTGCCGGTGCCGTCGATGATGAGGCCATTTTTTATGAGGATTGTTGCCATTTTTACCCCTTCGTTGTAGTGTGGCTGATCATCTGGATTATATGGCTTTATTTGGTTTAGTCAAACGGAAGTAACCTCTGGGAAATTGGAGTTACCTATGCGCGTAGTTATTCAGCGGGTGACCGAGGCCTCGGTCACTGTCGATGGAAAGGTCATCGGCACAATCGGTAAAGGCCTGCTGGTGCTGGCCGGGGTGGAAAAGGGCGATACGGAGCAGGACCTCGATTACATGGTGTCGAAGATTACCGGCCTGCGGATATTCGAAGACGGCGAAGGAAAGATGAACCTGTCAGTGCAGGAAGTAGGCGGGTCGGTGCTGGCAGTGTCGCAGTTCACGCTGCTGGGAGACGTGCGAAAGGGGAGACGCCCTTCGTTTACCGGAGCCGAGGAGCCGGGCCGGGCGAAGGATATGTTTCACCTGTTCGTCGATAAATTGAGAGAAACCGGCGTCTCCGTTGAAACGGGCGAGTTTCAGGCCCACATGGCGGTGAGCCTCGTGAATGACGGCCCCGTGACCATCATGCTGGACAGCCGCAGGCTGTTCTAGGATATACCGTCCGCTATTGCCGGTAAATATTCGTCGAGAAAATCCCGAAGGCCGTCGATATAGGTCGCGCCGCTGAGCAAAAACCCTTCATTATGCCCCCCTTTGATCTCCAGAAACTGCTTCGGCCGGCGCGCGGCATCATGCAGCCTGCGGCCATGATCGAAGGGAATGATCTCGTCATCGCTGCTGTGCACTACCATTACTGGGCACTCAACATTCCTCAGATACTCTGCGGTGGGGTAATCAAACCGGCTGAGGCTGCGGACAGGGAGAAAAGGATAAAGTTCCGCCGCCAGGTCGGGCACCGATGTAAAACCCGACTCCACGATAAGGGCTCGGGGCGGGTGTCGAACGGCCAGCCATGCGGCGATAGATGATCCAAGGGACCGGCCGAAGTAGACCATCTTCTCGGCAGGGATATGCCGCTGCTCCGCCAGATAGCGCCATGCTGCCTCGGCGTCCTTATAGGTTCCCTCTTCCGAGGGAGAGCCGCCGCTCCGCCCATAGCCGCGGTAGTCGAAGATCAGCACCGACAGGTCCAGTTTGTTAAAAATCCTCAGGGAGTCGAGCCGGTGCGAGATGTTGCCGGCATTGCCGTGGAAGAAGAGCAGCACACCACGGGGCTTGTTCGCCGGAACAAACCAGCCGTCCAGCTCAACCCCGTCTTCGGTAGCGATCCTTACCGGCTCAAAGGCGAGTCCCGCCTCGGCGGGTGTTGCCTCTATCGTTTTCACGGGGAAATAGAGAAGGCGGGACTGAAAGACAAAGACCAATAGAAGAAGTGCCGCATAGGCGCCGGCGACGGTCAGTACTATGCTTATGGGATCGACTGCCGCAAGCTTCATGATATCCTCTTCTTTGAGGCTTTGGGATATAAAATGACCGTGGGTATAACTGTAGCATATCCCGACAGGAGAGCAGCGAGGAGAAAAGAGATGCGCCTCTGGAGTCTGCACCCGAAATATCTGGATCGAACTGGACTCGTCGCGCTGTGGCGCGAGGGACTTCTTGCGCAGAAGGTGCTGCAAGGCCGGACAAAGGGCTATCGACACCACCCGCAGCTGATAAGATTCCGGAAGTACGATAACCCTGTAGATGCCATTTCACTGTATCTCCGTCATGTATGGGAAGAGGCGGAACGGAGGGGATATCGGTTTGATCGTGGAAAGATTTGTGGCGGTGAAACCGATGCATGCATTCCCGTGACCGACGGGCAACTGCGGCTTGAATGGGAACATCTCGGGAAAAAACTTGGACAGAGGGACCCTGCGCAATACGAGAAACTGCTGACGATCAGCGCACCGGAGCCCCACCCTCTCTTCGAGGTGGTTTCCGGTGGCGTGGAGGAGTGGGAACGGGTTCCCTGAATGGATCAGATCTTCCCTTTGGCAGACACCACCTTGTTTTTACCCAGGTCCTTGGCCCGGTACATGGCGCTGTCGGCCGCTTTTATCAGCCCGCCAACCACATCCATGACATCACCCTTCCGCTCGACGTTCTCCGTCAACGAGGCAACCCCCACGCTGGCGGTTATTAATCCAGAGATATTGAGTGGCTGCGCATCCGCGTGAAGGGGTTCCTGAATGAAGATCGTACCGGCGATCAGTGCCCGGAGCCGTTCGGCATATCGACCGGCCTCCTTCAACGTCGTATCGGGCAGGATGATGATGAATTCGTCGCCGCCGTAGCGGGAGGAGATGGCGCTGAGCCCTTCAAAGACCTCGTTTACCACCACCGCCACTTCCCGGAGGACCTGGCTCCCCGCGAGATGGCCATAGGTGTCGTTGACCTCCTTGAACCGGTCGAGGTCGAGGAAGATGATTGACAGATCACCGCCCTGCGCCGCTATTCGCCGGACCTCCCAGGGCAATCGTTCAAGAAAGTAGCGGTCGTTGTAGAGGCCGGTAAGGTTGTCCCGCTTGGAAAGCTCTTCAAACCTTCGGGCGTCCAGAGCGTTCTGTACAAGGGTTGAGGTATACCTCGCGAATATTTCCAGGAGGGCGAGGTCGTTTTCGGTAAAGTGCGTGCCACCCTTCTTGTTGATAAGCTCGATAACGCCGATTACCGATTCGTGAATAGCGATGGGAGCACAGATGAGCGACCTGATTTCACAGCTGGTTTTCTCCCGAATATCGCTGTAAAAAAGCTTATCGGATGCTACATCCTCGCAGATATAGGGTTTGCCCGTCCGGTA
>JAOUDF010000143.1 GCA_029859385.1 Nitrospirota bacterium | reverse complement strand
CCTCCAGGCGTGCTGCCTCCAGGCGTGCTGCCTCCAGGCGTGCTGCCTCCAGGCGTGCTGCCTCCAGGCGTGCTGCCTCCAGGCGTAGGAACCGGATCAAGCTCCGTCATCGAGCCGACCTTAGGCAATGGTGTCTCACCGATACTGCCCTCGTCACCACTGGCAGCAAAGTCCTCACCAACCAGCGAATCTCCAAACAGCTGGTCTCCCTGAAGCTCATTCAAAAGACCGGGGCCAGGTGTCCAATCAGTCGGAAAGTCGTTGAGCTCGACAACCATTGGCTCCTTTGGCGACACCGGCGCCCCATCAAGGATATCGTTGCAACAGAAGGTGCGGACCTTTCTAACACCGTCAGTAATGTACCGGTCGCCTTTAGGAAGCATGATCTTGTGCTTGGTATAGCCTATGACATCCCCTTTTCTGAAGGCGACCTGCGCCATCATCGGTTTGTCCAGATATTCAACCCTCGCATTATCAAAATCGAAATCGGCGTAATGTTGCGCCAGGATGGGATCAGCCTCGACGGTGCGACGGAAGTCCTCGACGGAGTTGATGCTGTTTTTAGCGCAAAGCCCGTACCATGGACGCTCAGATGCCCCACCAGCCCGCCCCGGCTCATAGACCTCAGCCAGGGAGCGGCCCTCATCGGAATCATTTACGGCAGACTGATCAGGGTCCGTGGAGACCGTGCTGACATGACCGGAAGGGTTCTCTTCAGGCTGGGGTGAAATCGCGCCCGGATTAAAGAGCGACGCCGCGGCAAGCAGTGCCAGAACCAGCGACAGGAGCGCCAGCAGCCCGTAGGATAACTTCTTGTTCTTTCGTAACATGCTCAATGTGTTTTCTCTCCTGAAATTCAAGATGTTACCAACACTATGTAGCAGTTGAGATACGCAAATAAACCTATTCGACACGATTTAATAGCAAGGCTCGTGCCAAGGCAGCGCAGATTAACTTTCACCGAACAAACTCAGCGATAACAATGAGTTGCATATCTCCCGCTCGGGCCACATCTTTCTCACAAGTCATTGATTTAAGTCGCTCAGGAAGCAACGTGTCCCCTTCGGGAACAACTTTATCCAAGAAGAATAAGGCGCCTTCACCAAAACAATCCCGCCTCTGGCCCCATTGACATTCACAGCCGCTTCCCTCACAATGCACCCTGCGTTTTGAGCTACTCTCGCAACACCATTGCCACTCAGCGCTATTCCATCCAGCGTATAGACTAAATACTTTTCCAGCGGGATACCCCATGCACCATTCCGATTTTGTCCATCTTCATCTGCACACCCAGTACAGCCTCCTCGACGGGGCATGCCGCGTCGACCGGCTGGTAAACCTTGCCCATGACTATAAAATGCCCGCCCTTGCCATCACCGACCACGGCAACATGTTCGGCGCCCTGGAGTTCTACCAGACCTGCATGAAGAAGGGGATCAAACCCATCATCGGCTGCGAGGTCTATGTCGCGCCCCGCAGCAGGCACGACAAGGCGGGCGGCGGCAGCGGCGCAAAGGAGCATGCCTACCACCTGATCCTCCTCTGCAAGGACCTCACCGGCTACAGGAACCTCATGAAGCTGGTATCCCACGGCTATCTCGAAGGGTTCTACTACAAGCCCCGCATCGACAAGGAGCTCCTCTCCCGGCATGCGGAGGGGCTTATCGGCCTCTCGGCCTGCCTCAAGGGAGAAATCCCCAACCTTATCCGGATAGGGAAATACGACGAGGCAAAAGAAGTCGCCCAATGGTACAGAAACCTTTTCGGCCCCGGAGACTTTTATCTTGAGATACAGGAGAACGGAATTGCGGAACAGGTGGAAGTAAACCGCTGGCTGGTCCGCATGAGCCAGGAGCTGAACCTGCCGCTGGTCGCTACCAACGACTGCCACTACCTAAAAAAAGAAGACGCCCGCGCCCACGAAATACTGCTCTGCATCCAGACGGGAAAGACCATCAATGACAGCGACCGGATGAGGATGTCCACCGACACCATCTACTTCAAGTCGGCGGAAGAGATGAAGGAGGCCTTCAAGGACCACCCCGAGGCAATCCGCAACACCATCGAGATCGCCGAGAAGTGCAACCTCGACCTCAAGTTCGGACAGTATCACCTGCCGCACTATCCGGTGCCCGAAGGGCAGACCAAGGAAGGGCTCATGGCCGAGCTGGCCCATTCGGGGCTGGAAAAGCGGTTTGTCGAGATCGAGGCCCAGGCAGGCAGGCCCCTTACCGGCGAGGAAAAGGAGCGTTATCGCGCCCGGCTCGAGGAAGAGATCCAGATGATGGGACAGATGGGGTTCGCGGGATACTTCCTCATCGTATGGGACTTCATCAACTACGCCAAGGAACACAACATCCCCGTCGGCCCGGGAAGGGGCTCGGCGGCGGGAAGCCTCGTCGCCTACGCCATGACCATTACCGACATAAACCCCATCCCTTACGACCTGCTCTTCGAGCGATTTCTCAACCCCGAGCGGGTGAGCATGCCCGATATCGACGTCGACTTCTGCGAGGAACGGCGCAGCGAGGTCATCGACTACGTTACCGGCAAGTACGGCAAGGACATGGTGTCACAGATCATCACCTTCGGCACCATGAAGGCAAAGGCGGTAATCAGGGATGTGGGGCGCGCGCTGGACATCCCCTACGCCGAATGCGACAAGGTGGCGAAACTCGTTCCCGACACCCTGGGAATCACGCTGGAAGAGGCCATCGAGGCCGAGCCGAAGTTCGCCGAGATGGAGAAGGCCGACCCTCGCATCAAGGAACTGCTGAGCCTTGCCCGTTGCCTCGAAGGGCTTACCCGGCACGCCTCCACCCATGCGGCCGGTGTGGTCATCGCATCGGAGCCGCTCACCGATTTCGTCCCTCTCTATCTCGACCAGAAAGAGGGGAAGATTTCAACCCAGTTCGACATGAAATACGCCGAGGCAGCGGGGCTGATAAAGTTCGACTTTCTCGGCCTCTCCACCCTCACCATCATCGACCAGGCGGTAAAGACCGTCAACCGGAACCGCAAGGACGGCGAGAAGCTCGACATGGCCCTCATACCGATGGACGACAAGGCCACCTTCGACCTCCTCTCTCACGGAAGAAGCGACGGCGTCTTCCAGCTGGAAAGCGCCGGTATGAAGGATATCCTGGTCAAGATGAAACCGTCGTGTTTCGAAGACCTGATCGCACTGGTCGCCCTCTACCGGCCCGGCCCCCTCGGCTCGGGCATGGTGGACGACTTCATCAAGCGCAAAAAGGGGATCACCCCCATCACCTACGAACTGCCGCAGCTCGAACCCATCCTCAAGGACACTTACGGCGTCATCCTCTACCAGGAACAGGTCATGAAGATCGCCCAGTCGATCGCCTCGTACACCCTCGGGGGCGCCGACCTGCTGCGCCGCGCCATGGGCAAGAAGAAGCCGGAAGAGATGGCCAAGGAGAAGGACAAGTTCATGGCGGGCGCCGCCGCCAACCACATGGAGATAAAGAGGGCCGAGCGGGTCTTCGAACTGATGGAATACTTTGCCGGATACGGCTTCAACAAATCCCATTCGGCGGCATATGCCCTTATCGCCTACCAGACCGCCTGGCTGAAGGCGAACCATCCGGTGGAGTTCATGGCCGCTGTCCTGACCCGTTGCGCGGAAAAAGGAAAAACAGACGAAGTCGTAAAGTATATCTCCGAGTGCAAGGATATGGGGATACCGATACTCCCCCCCGATGTAAACCAGAGCCGCCGCGCCTTCACCGTCATCGGGACAACAATTCGTTTCGGGCTGGCGGCCATCAAGAATGTGGGCGAATCGGCCATCGAATCGATTATCGAAACCAGGGTGAAAGGGGAAACCTTCACCTCGATTTTCGACTTCTGCCGGAAGGTCGACCTGCGCAGGGTGAACCGCCGGGTCATCGAGGCGCTGATCAAGGCCGGGGCCTTTGATTTCACGGAAGCAAAACGGTCGCAGAACATGGCTTCCATCGACCGGGCCATGGAGGCGGCAAGCCAGGTGCAAAAGGACAGGGCATCGGGACAGGTAAGCCTCTTTGACGTCCTGGGAGCGGCCGAGGCCGCCCCTATGATAGACGAATCCCTGCCTTCCGTGCCGGAGTGGCCCGAGAACGAACTCCTCAACTACGAAAAGGAGGCCGTGGGTTTCTACATCACCGGCCACCCCCTCGCCCGCTACGACAAGGAGATAAACCGCTACGCAACGGCAAACTCTCTGACCGTAAAGGAATGCGCCGACGATAAAGAGGTCGTCATGGGCGGGATCATCTACAGTAAACAGATGAAAGTGACCAAGAAGGGCGACAAGATGGCCATCCTCCAGCTGGAGGATCTGCAGGGACTCACCGAAGTCGTGATATTCCCCGAGCTGTTCAAGAATTCGGGCGAAACCCTCGACATGGACTGCCCCATCATGGTCACCGGAGCGGTAGCGAAGGAAGAGAACGGCTCCGCCAAGATCAAGGCGACCAAGATCGTCCCCCTCTCCCAGGTGCGCGGGGAGATGACGAAGAAGGTGGATATCCTCATCCATTCTACGGGATTGACCCGGGACGACCTCACGGGGCTCCGGAACCTGCTTAACACCTATCGCGGCGACTGCGCCGTTTTCCTGCGGCTTCTCATCCCCAACCGATCAGAGTCCTTGATTTCCGTCGCCAAAGATATTAAAGTCTCTCCTTCCGACGAAATGGTGGAAAAGATCGAGGAAATGTTCGGAAAAGGGGTTGTTACCTTTGCATAACCCCCGTTTTCAGCCTTAAAGTGGGAGAAAGCATTACATGACCACCGATTATCTTGACTTCGAGAAACCCCTCTTCGAGCTGGAACGAAAGATCGAGGAACTGCGTCGCTTTACCGCCGACGGCAACAGCATCGATATAAAGGAAGACATTACAAAGCTCGAAAAAAAGGCCCACCAGCTGCGGGTGGACATCTTCTCCAACCTCACCCCCTGGCAGAAGGTCCAGCTTGCCCGGCACCCCAACCGCCCTTATGCCCTGGACTATATCAATCTGCTCACCGAAGATTTCCTCGAAATGCACGGAGACCGAAGCTTCGGCGACGACGCCGCCATCGTCGGCGGGATCGCGAAGTTTCGCGGCGAGTCGGTGGTTGTAATCGGCCACCAGAAGGGGCGCAACATAAAGGAGCGGGTCTTCCGCAACTTCGGCCAGCCCAACCCCGAGGGGTATCGCAAGGCGCTCAGGCTGATGAAATTCGCCGCCCGGTTCGGCAAGCCGATCATCACCTTCATCGACACCCCCGGCGCCTATCCCGGCATCGGCGCGGAGGAGCGCGGACAGGGCGAGGCCATTGCCCGAAACCTTCTCGAAATGGCGGCACTTCCGGTACCCATCATCTCGGTAGTTACGGGAGAGGGGGGCAGTGGCGGCGCGCTGGCCCTCGGCGTGGCGGACCGTGTGCTGATGCTCCAGTTTTCCGTTTACTCGGTCATATCGCCCGAAGGGTGCTCGGCCATCCTCTGGAACGACGGCAGCCGTGCCGCGGAGGCAGCCGACCTCCTCAAGATGACCTCGGAAAACCTCAAGGCCATGGACCTGGCCGATGAAGTAATAACCGAGCCGCTGGGGGGCGCCCACCACGATTATCAGGAGGTGGCCAAGTCGGTCGGCGACTGCGTATTCAACCACCTGCAACATCTCAAAACCCTCTCCACGGAGAAACTTCTGGAGAACCGCTACCAGAAGTTCCGCACCATAGGCGCTTATACACAGTGACCGACCGAAACCCGAGCGGCGCGCTGACCACCCGCACCCTCTACCTCCAGCTCCCCCGGAAGGATATGGCCTTCTTTGACAACCTGCTCGAATCCTACGGCGGCCTCGCCTGCATCAGGACCCTCGACGGCATGAAAGGGATTGTGCGGCTTCATATCCCCGAGGGGCTGGTTGCCGAGACGCGGATGGTGCTCGAGGGCATCGGGAAAGATATCCCCCTTGTCTACCTGACGGAGCTCCCCACCGACCTGAAAGACTCAATGGGGCCAGAGTAATGCCTTCCTACCCACCTGTTCTTACCGTTGAAATGCCTCAATGGCTGCAAGAGTTTCTCTCCGGCCGTGAAGCGGTCTATCCGTCGATGGAAGCAAGGATGCGCCTGGTGCTCGAACTGGCGCGCCTAAATGTTGAGAACAAGACCGGCGGCCCCTTTGCCGCCGCGATATTCACCGTTGAAGACCATCGCCTGGTGGCCCCCGGCGTCAACCTGGTACAGAGCGCCAACTGCTCCATCCTCCACGCCGAAATCACGGCGATCGCCCTTGCCCAGAAAATAGCCGGCAGCTATGACCTTGGGGGCCAGGGCTTGCCCGCACTGGAACTGGTCTGCTCTTCCGAACCCTGCGCCATGTGCCTCGGGGCGGCCTGCTGGTCGGGAGTACGGCGCCTGGTGTGTGGCGCCAGAGATGAGGATGTGCGAAGCATCGGGTTTGATGAA
>JAOUDF010000142.1 GCA_029859385.1 Nitrospirota bacterium | reverse complement strand
TCAGGCCGGGCCTCAGCACACCGTCAAAGACCCGCACCAGCATGATGACCCCCTGGTAGTTGTCGAACCACGAGTCGAAGATCAAGGCCTTCAATGGCGCAGCCTCATCCCCTTTCGGCTCCGGCATGTGCCTGACTATCGCATCAAGGATGTCCTCTATTCCGATCCCCTCCTTGGCGCTGGCAGGGACCGCAACAGAGGCATCGATACCAATGACATCCTCGATCTGCTTCCTCACTCCGTCGACATCGGCGGCAGGGAGGTCGATCTTGTTGATGACCGGCAATATTTCAAGGTTGTTGTCGATGGCGAGATAGGCATTGGCAAGGGTCTGGGCCTCAACCCCCTGGACGGCATCGACGACAAGGATGGCCCCTTCGCAGGCGGCAAGGCTCCGCGACACTTCATAGGTGAAGTCCACATGGCCGGGGGTGTCGATCAGGTTGAAAATGTAGTCCTCACCCTCCTTTGTCCTGTGCCGGAGGGTGACGGCGTGGGCCTTTATGGTGATCCCGCGCTCCCGTTCAAGGTCCATGTCGTCAAGGACCTGGTCCTCCATCTCCCGGGCAGTCAGGGCACCGGTCTTCTCCAGTATCCGGTCGGAGAGGGTTGTCTTGCCGTGGTCTATGTGGGCAATGATCGAAAAATTACGAATTCTGCGCATCAAACACTACCCTTGCCATGCCAATGATCGCAGCGTCGTCCCCGAGAATGCCGCGGCAGATTTTCACTCTTTTGGCCGGTTTCTCAAAACAGCGCTTTTCTACTTCCTTCTGAACGGTGTCGGCAAAAATGTCCCATGCAGCGGCCACTCCGCCACCGATGATCACCGCCTCAGGATTGAGGAGATGAACCAGGTTGGCAACGCCTACACCCAGATACGTTCCCATCTTCCTCATGACATTCCGTGCAAGAGGGTCTCCCCCTTCGCGGGCGGCATTGTACACCATCTCGGCATTGATCTTGTAAAGATTCCCGCCGGTTTCCTTGTAAAGAAGCGACTTCCCGCCGGCCTCGATGGCCTCCCGCATCCGGTCGGCAATGCCCCGGGCGGACGAATAGGTCTCAAGGCAGCCGTTGTTGCCGCAATTGCAGTGAGGGCCATCGAGGCTGACCGTCATATGGCCAACTTCTCCCGCCATGCCGTCGGCGCCCCGCACCAGCCTGCCGTCAACCATAACGCCGCCGCCGATACCGGTCCCCAGGGTAATCCCGATAAAGGAATTGAAACTCTCTCCCGCGCCGGCCCATTTTTCTCCCAGGGCAAAGGCGTTGGAATCGTTTTCTATTTCTACCGGCACATTCAGTTCGTTCTGGAGCATCTCAAGAAGCGGGACGTTCTTCCAGCCCGGAAGATTTGGTGCGCTGGCGACTATCCCCGACGCATGCTCTACAACTCCCGGAACCGCCACGCCGATGCCGCAGAGCCCTTTACCTGCGTAGCGAACCCGCTCCTTGAGCTGGTTTACCAGCCGGTTGACAACGGCCTCAACCCCTTCGGACACATTACTTGGTTCCTTGGCACGCTCCATGACCTCGCCGTCCTTGGTAACAACACCGACGCGAAGGTTGCTCCCGCCAAGGTCCACCCCTATTGCATATTTCTTCACAACTCCTCCGGTAAAATATCCGGCACTCAGGCTACGTATTGAGTCCTGCCTGATGCCTTCAGACTGCCCCTTCGAAAAAAGAGGCGGGATAGTATCACATCAATGGTTGAAATGCAAAAAACGAAAAGACGGTTTACGTTGTTATTTACCGCTGATCGACATCCGGCCGATCCTCACCGCCGGCGCGCCGATTCTTCCAAAAAACCTCAGGTCATTTCCTATCTGCTCGACCTTCTCCATCATCTCCAGCAGGTTGCCGGCAATAACCATCCCCCGTACCGGATGCACCGCCTTCCCCTTTTCCACCCAGAACCCCGAGACACCGATGGAAAAATCCCCGATATAGGATTTGCCGTATGCACGCCCATGGCTTCGGTCACAAAAAGCCCCTTCTCCATATCGAGCAGTTCTTCCAGCGAAACGGTCCCCGGCTCTATGAAGAAGTTCGAGATCCCCACCGAGGGGACCGACTTGAAACCTCCCCGCACCGCATTCCCCGTCGATACCGCCCCCGTCCTTCGGGCGGTATAACTGTCGTGGAGAAACCCCTTGAGGACGCCTTCTTCAACCAGCGTGCAGCGCATGCGGGGCGCCCCTTCATCATCCGCCGGAGAGGTGGCGATGCCGTCCGGCATCAATCCGTCGTCGATGATCGAAATCAGCGGGGAGGCTATCCGGCTCCCCTCACGTTTTGCAAGCAGCGATTTCCCCTTTAGCACGTTGTCGGCGGAAAACGAAGAGGCCAACACCCCCAGGAAATCAGCGGTCACCGAGTTTTCCAGCACCACCGGGACCGAGGCCGACCCCACGCTTCGGGCGCCCAGCAGACCAAGGGCCCGGTCGGCCGCCGCCACGCCAACCTTGCGGGTGTCGAGCCTTCCCGCCCTGCGGCTGTAGTCGAATTCCCATCCCGACTGGGAGTCGCCCCCCTCTTCCGCCATGGCCATGAGGCTCGCCGATACCACCGTATAGGGGACACATATGTCGATACCCGTCGATGAGATGATGCACTTCTCGCCATGCCCGGTAGACACCGAGGACTTCCGCACCGCGCGTATTCGCGGGTCACGTTCCAGCGCCGCCTTCTCCATCGCTACCGCCCAGTCCACGATCTGCTCCTCGGTCACCTCCATCAGGGCAGGGTCGGATGTCGATACTTCGGGGTAGGCCGAGGGGAGAAGCGGAAGGCAGTTGGCGGAATCGGGCTCGGAGCTGTTTGCCGAGGCAAGGGCTTCCGTCACCAGTCTTTTAAGCGCATCGGGATCAAAGGAGGAGGAATAGGCAAAGCCTATCCTGTTTTTCACCAGCAGGCGAAGCCCAACCCCCTGTTCGCAGGCGGCCTCGAGGGCATCGACCTGCTGCTTCTTGGCCTCTATCGTCGTCGACGAGGACGACACGCAAAAGACCTCCGCACCGTCAGGGCTTTCCTTAAGCGCGCCTTGCAGGACTTCCCGGGCAACACTCCTGATATCCATGATGACATTATCCCCGTTTAGGATACTGGAACCGGCCCCACAGGCCGGTCTAATCAGTTATTCGTAGTATGACGCGGAGGCCGTGTCCGATTCCCATACAGTAACCATGGAAACCATGACGTTTCCGTCGTTGATCTTCTTGGAGAGATTGTTGTAAATCCATCGGGCGATGTTTTCGGAGGACGGATTGATCTCGGTAAAGGGAAACACCTCGTTCAGAAAGACATGCTCCACCTGGTCGAGTTGCTCACGGGTGAGCCGCTTGAGATCGGTGAAATCAATGGCAAGACCGATTTCATTGAGCTTTTCGGCCGTAACATGGACGGTAACGCGCCAGTTGTGGCCGTGAAGGTTTTCACAACGGCCGTTGTAATTCCTGAGTTGATGGGCGGCCGCAAATTTCGACTCTACTACCAGTTCGTACATTGACTCTCCTCACGGAAGGGATTAAAGGTTCGACGTCATGATGGGTAGTCCAGAAGAGGACTACTATAGTGCAGCATCGCCCTAAAGTCAATCGGATACAGCTTTTTCCGTTGACCACCGGCGACCTTGATGGTACAAAACTTCCCGGAGACGCCATGACCGAAAAACCCGTTCCAGCCCAGATCCCGCTCATACAGCTTACCACGCTCTGGTTCCAGGTGGCCGGCACGCAGTGCAACCTGCGCTGCTCTCATTGCTTCATCAGTTGCGGCCCCGACGATTCGCGGCTTGGCATGATGACGAGGGCCGAGATACAGCCGCATGCTGAAGAGGCGAGAAAACTCGGTGTAAAAGAGTTCTACCTTACCGGCGGCGAACCGTTCCTGAACAGCGAGCTGCCGGAAATTCTTGACGACCTTCTGAAAGCGGGCAACGTCACCGTGCTCAGCAACGGCACCCTCGTCACATCCGCTATGGCCGACCGCCTGAGAACCGTTCAGAAACAGCGACCGAATACACTTACTCTTCGCGTAAGCATGGAAAGCCCCGACGAGGCAGCCAACGACATGGTGCGCGGAGAAGGCTCCTTCAGGAAAGCGGCAACCGGAATAAAAAATCTTCTCAACGCCGGCTTCAACCCCATCATCACCGCAACGCAAAACGGCAACGCCGATATCGCCGACGACATGGCCCGATGGGCATCGTTGCTGGGCGCACCGGAACCGCGGGTAAAGGTCATGCCCGCGCTCTACATGGGGCGCGCCGCCGAAAGCATACGGCCTTACCGTGACAATGAGCGGGTAACCGAAGGGTGCTTTACCAACTACAACTTCCCCAAGGGGAACCTCCAGTGCTCGTGGTGCCGCATGGTGACATCCAACGGCGTCCACGTCTGCCCCATTCTTGTGGACCATCCCCCGGCCCGGATGGGCGCAACGCTGCAAGAGAGCCTCGGCGCCTACACCCTCGACCACCCCGCCTGCTACACCTGCCGCGTCATGGGGTTGTGCTGCTCCGATACCTAGGCAGGTCGCCGGAATACCCTGATTTTCATTTCCCCGCTGACGTAAAGAGAATTTCAGCATCTGCCGATACACTAATGCCCTTTCAGGGAGAGAGCCCCTGTGGCGTTTCCACAATCGCGATAGATCCTCAGGAAATGATGTCATGCGCCTTACCCCGAAACTGATCGCCGCATTTATCCTCACCGCCCTCGTCCCCCTCGCCGCCCTCGGCTACCTGAGCTACATCGCGGCCCGCCCCGCCCTTGAAAAGCAGGTGGCAAACTCCATGGTGCTTGCCGCCGATGCCATAGAGGGGCATCTCTACAGCTATTTTGACGCCATCCGGGGGCGCGTCCTCGACTTTTCATCCGATGGGCATATCCGTGCCGACATACGAAATCTCGCCCAGCTTCCGCCATCCAGTCCCCGCTATACGGAGATACAGACCGCCCTGGGCGAATATTTGCGGCGCTACAAGATGAGCCTCGACACCAGCATCCGTGCCATCGCGATCCTCAATAGCGACGGCAAGGTGGTCGCATCAACGGATGAGCGATATCTTGGGCTTGACGAGTCAGGGCGCGACTATTTTATCGAGGGGAAAAAGCGGCCATTCCTCAGCGGCACCCTCACTCCGCCCCTTGTGCAGACCCAGGAACAGGCCTGGCTCATCCCCTGCTCAGCGCCTCTCACTACCATAAAGACGGGAGAACTGCTGGGGGTAATCATCAATTTCTACGAGCCCCGAGGGGTCGAGCAGATAATGTCCGGCAGCTTTCAGACGGACCGCGGCGCACCGACAAGCATGCAAAGAACCGGCAGCGCCCTGGAGGTCTACCTGGTCGACAGGAACAGGCAACTGCTCACCCCCTCCAGACACGGCGGCATCCCGCTCAAGCAGCTGATCGATAGCAAACCGGTGAAGGAATGCGAGTCCGGACGTGAGACAAGCGGTGTCTATACCAACTATGCCGGCATCGAGGTAATCGGCTCGTCAATGTGTTTCCCGGGCACAGGTTGGACGTTGCTGGTGGAAACTCCGACGGCCGAGGCATTCGCCCCTACCCGGAAGCTCAGGAACAACTTCATCGCCATGGGTATCGTCATCGCCCTTACCGTGACGCTGACCGCCTATCTCCTGGCCCGCCGGATCGCCAAGCCGGTGCTGAGGCTTTCCAAAGCCACGCAAAAGCTCGGCTCCGGGGATTACGGAATACAGGTCGCCGTAACATCGAGGGATGAAATCGGTGAGCTGACGTCATCCTTCAATGCCATGGTGGCCAGACTTGCGGAATCGAGGACGGAGGCTAATGCCGAGAAGAACCGCCTTGAGACACTGATTCGCGAGATCAGCGAAGGTGTCGCCTTCGCCGATGCCAGCGACAATATCCTTATGCTCAACCCCAAGGCCGAGCAGATACTGGGAGTTAACGAAATCGACCTCGTCGGAAAACCGTTGCACACCTGTCACAGCAGGGGCGGCGCACACCTTGCCGAAGTGCTGAAGGCATTCAAACAGGGTAAACACGAGCACTACGTGACCGAACTGACGATCAAGGACAGACACTTCGAGGTGACCATGTCGCCCATATGGCAGGAGGGCAGCTATGTGGGGACCATCAAGGTGCTGCACGACATCACCGAGCACAAGCTGGCTGAAGAAGCGGTAAACCAGGCCAACGAAAAACTGACCAAGTGGGTCGCGGAACTGGAGGAGCGCAACCGCGAGATAGCCCTCCTGAGCTCTCTGGACGAGCTTCTGCAGGCATGCCGCACCTCCGATGAGGCATACCAGCTCATCGCCCAGTATTCAGAAAAGCTGTTCCCGCTCAGCTCCGGAACCATCTACGCATTCAACGCATCGAGGAACCATCTGGAATGCACCGGCGGGTGGGGCCCTCACTACACAAATAATGAAACCCTGACAGAGCACACCTTCATTCCGGAAGATTGCTG
>JAOUDF010000141.1 GCA_029859385.1 Nitrospirota bacterium | reverse complement strand
CGCGCCAGGTTCGACCAGTGGTTTGCGTCAAAGGCCGAAGAGGCCGGTGCCATGATCATCCCTGAGAGTGTGGTGGATGACCTCATCTGGGAGGGCGACAAAGTGGTGGGGGTGAAGGTGCGCCGGGAGGGTGGCGATCTACTGGCCGATGCCGTCATCTGCGCCGAAGGGGCCAATTCCCTGGTTGCCGAAAAGGCCGGACTCAAG
The DNA here is from genome assembly GCA_029859385.1 of Nitrospirota bacterium. GTDB lineage: Bacteria > Nitrospirota > JAOUDF01 > JAOUDF01 > JAOUDF01 > JAOUDF01. The sequence continues at coordinate 6,411 of JAOUDF010000141.1, read as the reverse complement.
CGCAAGCCGACACCGGGGCAGATGGTCACGGCCGCCAAAGAGGTGTTGAGCCTTCCCGCTGAAATTATCGAGGACCGTTTTGGCATTGCGGAAAACGAAGGGGTGGCCATGGAGTTCTTCGGGAACATGGCCCGGGGGATTCCCGCCTCTGCCTTTATTTACACCAATCGCGACTCTCTATCGGTGGGCATCGGCTGTCCCATCGACGCTGCCGGGCGCATCAACGCCAGGGCGTCGGACCTGCTGGAGGAGTTCAAGCAACACTCATCGATTCGAGCCCTGCTGCGCGGTACGAAGCTGGAAGAGCTGTCGGCCCACATGATCCCCGAAACCGGGTTCGACCATATGCCCGAACTGACCAGGGCAGGGTTTATCCTCGTTGGAGATACGGCCGGCTTCGTTAATACCTCCATTCACCGGGAAGGTTCCAACCTGGCAATGGCCTCCGGCGTTGCCGCTGCGGAGACGGTCATCGAGGCGAAACAGAGCGGCGATTTCTCTGCCGGGGCCTTTGCCCGCTACCGCGCCAAGCTGGATGCAAGCTTTGTCCTCAAGGACCTCAAGCGATACCACAGGGTGCACGAGGTGCTCAAGAACGACGCCTTTTTCAGCACCTATCCCGAGGCCCTGCTGAAGCTCGCCCGGCAGTATTTCACCCATACCGACCTCTCGAAGGAAGAGAATATCCACCAGGCCTGGGAGCAGTTCAAGGCCGAGGTGTCGCCGTGGCGGCTCATAAAAGATGGCTTCGGTGCGGTAAGAAAGGTTGTGTGACATGAAAGAATACCTGAAGAATGCGGAACAACTGGGCTTGCGCGACAAGCTCTTTCGCACCAGCTTCAAGCCCGATACGGAAAACCACCTGCGGGTGAACCAGGAGGTCTGCAAGGAGTGCTCCGAGCGGGTCTGCCTGAATGTCTGTCCGGCTGAAGTTTATACTGAAGGTGATGATGGTCTTATCGTGGTCGGCTTCGAAGGGTGTCTCGAGTGTGGCACCTGCCGCATCTCCTGCACCCGCGAGGCTATTGACTGGATCAATCCCAAGGGCGGTTTCGGCGTCTGTTACCGGTTTGGATAGAAGATGGGACGACAGGTCTACATACTGGGTGCGGCACGGACGGTGAACGCTTCGTTTCTTGGCGGATTCAGGGAGATGTCGGCACCGGCCCTTGGAAGCGCGGCGATAAAAGGGGCGCTTGGTCAGGCCGCTGTCGATCCATCCGCAGTAGACGAGGTAATCATGGGCAATGTCATCCAGGCCGGCCTGGGGCAGGCCCCGGCGAGGCAGGCTGCATTGGGCGCGAGTATCCCGGTTGAAACCGGCGCTACCACCGTTAACAAGGTATGCGGCTCGGGAATGAAGGCCGTTGCTCTGGGGGCAGCATCCATCATCGCAGGCGATGCCGATCTGGTGATTGCCGGAGGGATGGAGAGCATGAGCCGGGCCCCGTATCTTCTCGACCGCGCCCGCAGCGGCTACCGGCTGGGGAACGCGGAGATCATCGACGCCATGATGAAGGATGGCCTTGTGGATGCGTACCAGCAGATATCTATGGGAGTGGGCGCGGAGGCAGTGGCCGACCATTACGGCATCTCCCGGGACGAGCAGGATGATTACGCCATCGAATCGTTCATGCGGGCGAAGGCGGCATGGGAGCGGGGTGCATTCTCCCATGAAGTGACGCCCTGCGGAAACATCGCTGCCGACGAATGTCTTGACCGCTTCAATCAGGAAAAGATGCGACGGCTGAAACCGGCGTTCAGGGAAGACGGCAGCATTACGGCCGCCAATTCCTCCGCCATTTCCGACGGCGCCGCAGCGCTGGTGCTGGCTTCCGACGAATTCTGCAACTCGGGAAAAGGGGGCAAGCCTTTGGCTCGTGTCGTAGGCTATGCGACGGCAGGGGTTGAGCCGATGCGCTTTGGTTTTACTCCGGCCATGGCGATTCGCGGGGCACTGGAAAAGACGGCTCTTGATCCGGCTGACATCGATCTCTTCGAGATCAACGAGGCCTTTGCTGTGGTTGCCCTGGGTGCTATTCGGGAATTGAAGATCGACCCCGCCAGGGTAAATGTGAACGGCGGCGCCGTGGCCATCGGTCATCCCATAGGCGCGACAGGGGCGAGGCTGCTGGTTACACTGGTCCACTCGCTTCATGAGAAGAACGGGAAATACGGTATAGCAGCCCTCTGTATCGGGGGCGGCGAAGGGATGGCGGTTGTTCTAGAGAGGCTCTAGGAGGGGGCAATGGACATAAAGTGCGTCGGAGTGATCGGTGCGGGAACCATGGGGAGCGGCATTGCCCAGGTAATGGCGACGGCCGGTTTTAACACGATCCTCATCGACCGGGACGACATACAGGTGGCGGTAGGGCTTTCCCGAATCAAGCACGGTCTTGAAAAGGCGGTGCAGAAAGGCAAGCTTTCCGCCGAGGAGATGGAGCGGGTCCGGGGCCTGATCGAAGGTAAGACCGACCTTGGCAGCGTGGCCGACTGCGACCTGATTGTCGAGGCCGTCCCCGAAGACCTCAAGATCAAGACCCAGATATTCCACTACGTCGCGGCCATCTGCGTGCCGGAGACGATCATCGCCAGCAACACCTCCTCCATCTCTATCACCGCCATGGCCGCTGCAACAACCCATCCCGAACAGTTTATCGGCATGCACTTCATGAACCCTGCGCCGGTCATGTCGCTGGTTGAGGTAATACGCGGGCTCAAGACCAGCGAAGAGACGTTCCAGAAGGTCTGGAATTTTGCCAAGCGGCTGGGAAAGACACCGGTTGCGTCGGAAGACCGTCCCGGTTTTATTGTAAACCGGATCATCATGCCGATGATCAACGAGGCCTTCTTCGCGCTGATGGAGGGGGTTGCCTCGGCGGAGGATATCGACACGGCGATTACGCTGGGCACCAACGAGCCCATGGGGCCGCTGGCCCTGGCCGATCTTATAGGGCTGGACACGGTACTCTATATCCTCGAAGTCCTGCACCGGGAGATGGGCGAGGACAAATACCGCCCCTGTCCGCTGCTGAGAAAATATGTCGAGGCGGGTTGGCTCGGCAAAAAAGTAGGGCATGGGGTGTATGACTACTGAGTAAGAATTTATACTAATCACCCCCCTTTGGCAAAGGGGGGCAAGAGGGGATTTGAAGCGCGGTCTTATTGATAAAATCCCCCTCAATCCCCCTTTCCCAAAGGGGGAAGTGAGCGCAGAACAGGGCAACCCACCGGCAAGTGAAGGAGTAAACATGGACTTTCTTTTTTCAGAAGATGAACGTCTTCTCCAGGAAAGCGTACGAGAGTTTGCGCGCCGGGAGATTGCTCCGCTGGCTGCCGAGATCGACCGTACCGGCGTCATTCCCGACAGGCTCATCCTGAAGATGGCCGAGATGGGGCTCATGGGGATTTCCATGCCGCAAGGGTTGGGAGGCGCCGGAATGAGTACCCTCTGCTACGCCATTGCCCTCGAAGAGGTGGCCGCCGCCTGCGGGAGCACTTCGACTCTGATGGCCGTTAACAACTCCCTGGCCTGCTGGCCCCTCAATCGCTACGGTACCAGCTTTCAGAAAGAACGTTTCCTCATGGACCTGACTTCGGGCAAAAAGCTGGGGGCTTTTGCGCTGACCGAGGCGGCTGCGGGAAGTGATGCGGCGCATATCCAGACCGAGGCCAGGCGGGTGGAAGATGGCTTTGTGCTGAACGGCAACAAGCTCTTCGTGTCTGAAGGGGCGCGGGCCGGAGTGGTCATCGTCTTTGCCGTGACCGACAGGGAGAAGGGACACAAGGGATTGACCGCCTTCATCACGGAGAACGGAATGAAAGGGTTCCGTGTGGGCCGCTCGGAGAAGAAAATGGGGATTCGGGGGTCCGACGCCACTGAAATCATCCTTGAGGATTGCTTTGTCCCTAACGAGCATCTGCTTGGCCGGGAAGGTGAAGGGTTCAAGATCGCCATGGAGACCCTTGATGGCGGGCGCATCAGCATTGCAGCCCAGTCGGTAGGGTTGGGAAGAGCTGCCTATGAAGCAGCCCTTGACTATGCCCGGAATCGCCAGCAGTTTGGGCGGCCGTTGAGCGATATTCAGGCGATACAGTTCATGCTGGCTGACTGTTCTACTGAGCTCGACGCGGCGCGCATCCTTACCCATCGGGCGGCGACGCTGAAGGATGAAGAACGTCGCTACGCAAAAGAGTCCTCCATGGCCAAGCTCTACGCATCGGAGGCGGCCAACCGGATTGCCTATCGCGCGATACAGATCCACGGAGGGTACGGTTACACCGAAGAATACCCTGTGGAGCGCATCTACCGCGATGCCCGGGTAACGACGATCTACGAAGGAACCAGTGAAATGCAGCGGCTCACCATCGCGAAGGAGCTGTTAAGGTCATAACACCGTATATCGTCATTCCGGCGAAAGCCGGAATCTAGCAGGTTCAGGTATTTCTGGACCCCGGTTTTCACCGGGGTGACAGCTTGGTTTAGCGCATATGGTTGTGAGGATAGAATGAGCGATCTCAACGACAGAAAGAAAAACTGGGAACAGATCACCCTGGCTCGATCGCTCGCAAAGGCGCCCGAGCAGGGAGACCTGTTTGAAACCCTCTCCTGGATACCCATCGAAAGGCTTTATACTCCGCTTGAAGATGATGGCGGCAAATATACTGAAAAGCTTGGGTTCCCCGGTGAGTTCCCCTACACGAGGGGCATCTATCCCACCATGTACCGCGGCCGCTTATGGACCATGCGGATGTTCTGCGGCTTCGGCACTTGCACGGAGACCAACGAGCGGTTCAAGTACCTCCTCTCCCACGGCGAGACCGGCCTTTCCACTGCCTTTGACATGCCGACGCTGATGGGGGTCGATTCCGACCACCCGCTGGCCCTGGGTGAGGTGGGGCGGTGCGGCGTTGCCGTAGACACCATGGCCGACATGGAGGAGCTCTTCGACGGCATCGACCTGGAAAAGGTCTCCGTCTCCATGACCATTAACGGCCCGGCGGCCGTGGTCTTCGCCATGTATCTGGCGGCGGCGGAGAAGCGCGGCTTCGACTGGAAAAAGATGGCCGGCACCATCCAGAACGACATCCTCAAGGAGTACCTGGCCCAGCGGGAGTGGATCTACCCGCCGGAGCCATCAGTCCGGCTGGTGGTCGATACCATCGGCTTCTGCGCCGAACGGGTCCCCCAGTGGCACCCGGTGAGCATTAGCGGCTATCACATCCGCGAGGCAGGCTCCACCGCGGTGCAGGAACTGGCATTTACGCTTTACGATGGCCTTACCTATGTACAGTCCTGCGTCGATGCAGGGATGGACGTGGACTCTTTCGCGCCGAGGCTCTCATTCTTCTTCGATGCCCACAACGACTTCTTCGAGGAGATCGCCAAACTGCGGGCGGCCCGGAGACTGTGGGCTACTGAGATGAAACGACGTTTCAATCCGAAGCACCCTCATTCCCTTGGCCTCAGGTTCCACACCCAGACGGCCGGGTGCAGCCTCACGGCCCAGCAGCCGCTCAACAACGTGGCGCGCGTCACCATCCAGGCCCTGGCGGCGGTGCTGGGGGGAACGCAGTCGCTGCACACCGATTCCATGGATGAGACCTATTCGATCCCCACGGAAGAGGCTGCGAGGACGGCGCTGCGGACCCAGCAGATCATCGCCCACGAAAGCGGCGTGGCAAACACCGTTGATCCTTTGGGCGGTTCGTATTTCGTGGAGGCGCTTACCGACAGGATCGAGGCCGAGGCTCGTAAAATATTCGAAACCCTCGACGGCATGGGCGGCATGGTGAAGGCCATTGAACAGGGGTGGCCCCAGGCCGAGATGGCGAAGGCCGCGACGCGGTTTCAGGAGGAAGTCGACGCGGGCAAGCGTATCATCGTCGGGCTCAATGCCTACCAGACTGATGAAAAAGTGCAGATACCGGTCTTCAGCCTCGATCCGGAGATCGAGCGGCGCCAGGTGCAGCGGGTGCGGGATGCCCGTGCCCGGCGCGATCAGTCCGTGCTGGCTGCGGCAATTGCCCGGTTGCGACAGGCTGCGGGGACGAAGGAAAACCTGATGCCGTATCTTCTCGACTGCGTGCGGGCCGAGGGGACGGTTGGTGAAATCAGCAATGCGTTGAAGGAAGTATTTGGGGTGTACCGTGGATAAGAAAATAAGAGTACTGGTAGGCAAGGTCGGTCTTGACGGCCACGACCGCGGCGTAAAAGTTGTTGCCGAGGCCCTGTCGAATGCCGGGATCGACGTGGTGAGTCCAGGGCTGCACCGAAGTCCTGACGAGATTGTGGAGGCGGCTATTGAGAACAATGTGGATGCCATATCCCTCTCGGTGCATACCGGGGCGCACAAGGTATTGTTCAGTCGTGTCCTTGAGTTGCTGGAGGAGCGGGGGCGGCGCGACATC
>JAOUDF010000140.1 GCA_029859385.1 Nitrospirota bacterium | reverse complement strand
CGTTACCGACGCGATCTCGTCCATGATCTCGGCTACCGACGCGTAGTTCATGGACAGGCCGAGCCGGCTGGCGATACCCATGATGATTTGCGTATCCTCGCGACAGCCTTCCAGAGGCTCGATCCCCTTACGGACGCGCTGTACGCGGCGTTCGGTGTTGGTGAAGGTGCCGTCTTTCTCGGCGAAGGAGACGCCGGGGAGCACTACGTCGGCCAGCCGGGCGGTCTCGGTCAGGAAGAGGTCCTGCACCACCAGGAAGTCGAGGGACTCAAAACCTTTGCGGGCATGCTTGAGGTCGGCGTCGGAGAGCAGCGGGTTCTCGCCCATGACGTAGAGGAACCGTATGCCGCCTTCCTGTCCCATGGTGTTTACCATCTCGGTGGAGGTCTTGCCCTTCACATCGGAAAGCGACACGCCCCACGCCTTCTCGAACTTCTCCTTTACGGCTGCGTCCATGACCTTCTGGTAACCGGGGTAGACGTCGGGCAGGGCGCCCATGTCGCACGAACCCTGGACGTTGTTCTGGCCGCGGAGCGGACAAAGGCCGGTGGATTCCCTGCCTATCTGCCCTGTGGCCAGCGCCAGGTTGGCGAGGGCAAGGACGTTGTTGACCCCCTGGGTGTGCTGGGTGATCCCCATACCCCAGAAGAGCATGGCCTTTTCGGCCTTGGCGTAAAGGCGCGCCGACTCGATGATATGGTCGCGGGGTACGCCGGTCAGTCTCTCGACGAACTCGGGGGTGTACTTCTCGACGGCCTTCCTGGCGTCTTCGATATTCTCGGTACGCGCCGCGATGAACTCCTTGTTCTCCAGCCCCTCGGCAAAGATGACATGCAGCATGCCGTTGAGCAGCGCCGTGTCGGAGCCGGGGCGCTGGCTCATATGGATATGGGCGAACCGGGTGAGGTCGATCTCGCGCGGGTCGGCCACGATCAGCTTCGCCCCGTTCTCGCGGATCGCCTTCTTCATGGCGATGGCCACGATGGGGTGGGCCTCGGTAGTGTTCGAACCGATGACGAAGATAACGTTGGTGTTGTGGACCTCATCGATGGAGTTGCTCATTGCACCGCTTCCGACTGCTGTCGCCAGACCGACGACCGAGGAGCTGTGTCAGAGCCGTGCGCAGTGATCGACATTGTTGGTGCCGATCCCTGCGCGGAGCAGTTTCTGGAAGAGGTAGTTTTCCTCGTTGGTACACTTGGCCGAGGAGAGGCCCGCCACCGAATCGGGACCGTATTTTTGTTTCGCCTCCTTCATCTTCGAGGCAACGAGGTCGAGGGCCTCGTCCCAGGTGGCCTCCACATGCTTGCCGTCCTTCTTGATGAGCGGCGTCCTGAGGCGACCTTCTTCGTAGATGAACTCGTGGCCGTAGCGCCCCTTGGCACAGAGCCAGCCGTGGTTGACGGTGTTGTTGTCGTGCGAATCGACGTCGACCAGCTGGCCGTCCTTGGTCTTCATGGTCAGGGTGCAGCCGCAGCCGCAGTAGGTGCAGATGGTGTCGGTCTTGGTGAACTGATAGTCCCTGCCCTTGCCGAAGGAACCCTTGTTGACCAGGGCGCCTACGGGGCAGACCGACACGCAGTTGCCGCAGAACTCGCAGTCCAGCGGGCCGTCATAGGCGTTGGAGACTTTCGCCTTGAAACCGCGGTTGATGAAGTCGATCTCGCCGACGCCCATGACCTCGTCGCAGGTGCGGATGCAGCGGGCGCACATGATGCACTTGCGGTAGTCGCGCAGGATGAAGGGGGAATCCCAGTCCAGCGGGTAGTTGTGCATCTCGCCGCGGAACCGTACCTCGTGCACCTCGTAGTCGTAGGCCAGGTCCTGCAAGGTGCAGGCGCCGTTGGCCTGGCAGGTCATGCACTCGTAGGGGTGGTCGGAGAGGATCAGGTCCAGCACCGTCTTGCGCTGGGCGCGGATCTGCGGGGTGTTGGTCTTCACCACCATGCCCTGGGCAGCGGGGGTGGTACACGATGTGGTGGGCTTGCGCATCCCTTCCACATCAACGATACAGACCCGGCAGCCGCCGTAGTTGCAGAGCTGTGGGTGGTAGCAGAGGGTCGGGATATTGATCCCCAGCTGCTGGGCCGCCTCCAGGATGGTGGCACCTTCCTTAACGCTTACATCTTTGCCGTCTATATTCAGATTGATCATGCCGGAGCCGTCTCTTTCGTTTTTGCCGCCGCACCAGCCGGCGCCGGTTTCTTGTAGCCGGGGCAGGTCTCGTACTGGCATACCTTCTTTTCAATCACCTGGTCGTACTCGTGCTTGAAGTGCCTGATGGTGGACAATACAGGATTAGGCGCCGTCTGCCCCAGGCCGCAGAGCGAGGTGTTGCAGACATCGGTGCCCAGCTCAATAAGCATCTCCACGTCGCCGGGCTTACCGCGACGGTTGCATATCTTCTCGAGGGTTTCGAGCATTCGCTTTGTGCCGATACGGCACGGGACGCACTTTCCACACGACTCGTTCTGGGAAAAGTCGAGGAAGAAGCGAGCCATGTCGATCATGCAGGTGGTCTCATCCATGACCACCATGCCGCCCGAACCCATCATGCCGCCTGCAGCGATCAACGATTCGTAATCGACAGGGGTGTCGAGAAACGATGCGGGGAGACAGCCGCCGGAGGGGCCGCCCGTCTGGACCGCCTTGAACTCCTTGCCGTCGGGGATGCCGCCGCCGATGTCATAAATGATCTCCCTCAGGGTGATCCCCATGGGGACCTCCACCAAGCCGGTATTCTGGATCTTACCCGTAAGCGCGAAGACCTTGGTCCCTTTGCTCTTTTCGGTCCCCATGGCGGCATACCATTCAGCACCGTTGAGGAAGATGGGGTTGAGGTTGGCCAGCGTCTCCACGTTATTTATGACGGTGGGCTTGCCCCACAGCCCTTTCTGGGCCGGGAACGGCGGCTTTGGCCTGGGCATTCCCCGAAGCCCCTCGATGGAGGCCATGAGCGCGGTCTCTTCGCCGCAGACGAAAGCCCCGGCGCCCTCCTTGATGAGGATGTCGAAATCGAATCCGCTGCCGAAGATATTCTTGCCGAGGAACCCCTTCTCGCGGGCCTGACTGATGGCGATGTTCAGTCGCTGGATGGCCAGCGGGTACTCAGCGCGGACGTATATGTAACCGATGGTAGCACCGATGGCGAAACCTCCTATCAGCATACCCTCGAGCACAGAATGGGGGTCGCCCTCGAGGACGCATCGGTCCATAAAAGCGCCGGGATCGCCCTCGTCGGCATTGCAGATGAAGTATTTCTGGTCAGCCTCGACCTTGCGACAGAAATCCCACTTGATGCCTGTGGGGAACCCGCCCCCGCCGCGCCCTCTGATGCCTGACTGCTTGACCACATTTATCACTGCCTCAGGCGTCATGAAGAGGGCCTTTTTGGCTGCCTCGTATCCCTCCCTCGCTGTGTAGTGATCTATATCTTCAGGGTTGATGTGACCGCAGTTGCGCAGTACCACTCTGACCTGTTTCTTTGCGTAAGGCAGATCGTCGTAGTAGGGGATGCCTTCGTAGGCTACGTCATCAGCGTGCTCACGCATCTGGCAGAAAACATGATTCGGATGGGGGGTGCCCTTGTCGATCTGGTGCGCCAGTATGTCGGCCACCATTTCCCCCTGCACCCCTTCATACATCACGCGAGTCCGGCCGGGCAGCGCCACGGACATGATTGGTTCGTGACTGGACATGCCGATACAGCCGGAGCCAAAGAGGTTCGTATCGAGACCCCGCTTGGCAGTTTCCTCACGGACCGCATCCATTACGCCCCGTGCTCCCGCTATCAGTCCGCAGGTCCCTGTTCCAACAATAACTGTGGTTTTGCTCATTTATACTTCTCCAGCTTCGCTAACGTGTCCTCTACCGCGAGCTTCCCGTAAACATCGTCGTTCACCAGAATAATGGGGGCAAGTCCGCAGGCGCCGACGCAGGCTACATGCTCCAGCGAGAACTTGCGGTCTTCCGTCGTCTCTCCCGGCTTGATCCCGAGGGACTTTTGAAGCTCCTCGCTGATCCTTCCCGATCCTTTGACGTGACAGGCGGTGCCCACGCATACCTTGATGGTGTTCTCGCCCTTGGGTTGGAGCCGGAACTGGGCATAAAAGGTGGCGACACCGTAGACGCGGCTCTCATAGATGTTCATACGCCGGGCGATGATGCTCACCGCCTCTTTTGGCAGATAACCGTAAGTCGCCTGAACCTTCTGGAGCACCGGAATCAGCGCGTACGGCTTGTTTCTGTAAGGTGCGACGATGAGTTCGGTTTGGGAAAGGTCTATCTCACAACCGCATTCCATGTGCGGAGTTCTCCAAGATCAAAGTGTGCAGGATATACAGAATTACAGGGGCGGGCCTACGCCCACCCCTGCATATAGACTAAACTTCGAGGATCGACGGCATCTCCATCGCCGGATGCCCCACCTTCGTGAGGTACTCCACCAGCTGCTCCGCGTCGGTAGCCACGCGCTCATCGGCGATCTTGTCGATGAGGTCAGGCATGCCGCACTCTTCGGCCCGCTTCCTGAGAGCGTCGCCGAGGAACTCCTTGAGGCTGGTGGTCATCCATACGATGCGCGGGAAGCCGCCATCGGCCGTCAGGAACTTCCTCGATGTAACGAAGTACTTGCCGATGCCGAGGAAGCCGGGGGTCTGCAGACCGCCGCCCACCGTACCGGCCAGGGTGGAGAACTTCATGCCGATGGGAGTCATGCCGCTGAAGCCGCGCTCGACAATCATAACGCCGTTGGCCTCGGGCACCACAGCAACAATGGCTTCGAAGCAACCGCAGGAGGTCATGGGGTTGTCCATGATGGAGTAGGCGGAGAACGATGCCAGGGTCTGGTGCGACTGGTTCCAGACATAGGCGTCGACACCTTCCCAGCGCCCCTTGACCTCGTCGATAGTCTTCCCTTTGGCCACCGGCTGGTTGCCGCCGGTGGGGTCGATCTCGTAAGCGGCCTTGCCGTCAAGCCAGGACACGGCGCCGCAGAGGCCGAGACGCTCCGGCGATACCACGCAGAGGTGGTTCGGCGCGAAGGACTGGCAGAGGAGACAGGAGTAGAAGATGTCCGTCGACTCGTCGGTCATGTTGGCGATACGGTCGTTACGGTCATGGTAGACCTTGCGGGCATCCTCCTGGAGCTGCAGCACGTCCTCCTCGTCGAGGTAGATGGTCACGTGACACTTGTCCACAATCGACTGAAACTTGGAGGTGATCATGGCATAGAGTATCTCGCCGAGGTGCTCGATGCGGAACCCGTCATTGAAGGCGGCCTTGCTGATGCGCACCCAGATGATGTCGCGCTGGCCCATGTGCCAGATACCCTGGGCGCAGTTGATGTAGTCGTGAAGCTTGCGCTCGATGACCGGTTCGAAGTCGGGCTGCATCTTTCTTCCTGCCACGTCGATCACGAAGGCGACAGGCAGCATCCCCTCCGACTCCATCTTGTCGCGGTTCTTGTCGGCAACGATGGTTACACGGCCGCTCGGGATCTCATCCATCTCCTTGGTCCTTACCCACTCAAAGGCGGGGGTGCGGTTGCCGCCGAACTCGAGGAAGGTATCCTCACGGCGGATACGCTCGCCCTCGAAGGCGGGGCCAAAGGCCACCGGAACAGGAGGCTTGGAGGTAACGATCTTCAGACCGCGGACCTCAATGCAGGTATCGATGAGCTTGCTCTGGTCGAGCTGCTTGACGACATGCTCGTAAGTGCAGACGCCGGTAGGCTTGATCTCGGGGACCTCGCTGTCGCAGACGGCCGGGAAACCCTGGTTGATGGCGCCGGCGCCGGTGGACCACTTGAGGTCGTCCAGCTCACCGAGGACGAGGGCGAAGGCAAAGACGCGGTCTTTGCTGTACTTGAGTATTTTGGTGAAATCGCCGGGTTTGATGCCGCCGAAGGACATTCCCGCCCGGATCGCCCAATGGAGGGCGTAGATGGTGTGCTCGGTGTCGGGGCCCAGCGGGACGATACGGGTAGGCCACCCCATCTCGACGCCCTGACGGTGGAGCTGCTTGGTCACTGAATTGCCGTTGACGTTGCCGGAGAGGAAGGTGAGGATGTTGCGCTGCTGCAGGTCGCGGACCAGCTCGACGGCCCGCTCATCGCTCTCGGCGGCGCCGACGATGGCGGCAAAACCGGGCATGGAGCCGTCAACCAGCTGGAAACCCAGGTCGCGAAGGATGGAGTCGGTGATGAAACCATTGTAGGTAAGGTCCATATCCTCGTCATAGACCGGCTCGAGCTTGTCGATGTAACGAAGCGCCATCAGCAGCTCTTCCGCCAGCATGGTAGCCATGCCGCTGTCGAGAGCCTCTCCCAGGTAGGGTTTCCACAGTACATCGGTGGGGGCTACGTGGAGGAGCGACTTTGCATACTCCAGCGAGTGCCTGAACTCGCCCAGAGTCTGGACCTTGGCGCCCGTAATCGCGTGCCACATGGGCAGATAGAATCCGGTATCAGGGAATTCGAAGACGAACTCCGGCCCCTTTTCCCCCAGTACCTTCTGGTAGTACTTCTCAACACGCCCTACTATCTCGTGAGACGCATTAATAGCCGCCGTAGCAATCAGCTTCGACATTGAAACAACCTCCGCGCAGGGTTTTATGGTGCAGTGAAATTTAACGCGCGCCCCGAAGGAGCACGCGTTCCAACCA
>JAOUDF010000139.1 GCA_029859385.1 Nitrospirota bacterium | reverse complement strand
AGGTCACGGTGGTGCGCAACGGGAAGGAGATTGCCCTTGAGGTGGTCATCGTTGAACTGCCGACGGTCAAGGTCGCAAAGGCAAAAGATGGCCGCGACGTCGGCGGGAATGTCCTTGAAAGCCTGGATGTGGAAGACATTACCTCTCGCATGCGCAGAGAGATGAACCTGCCGGCGGAGATAAAGGGCGTCCTGATTTCTGATGTTAAGCCCGAGACTGCTGCCGAGTCGGCAGGTTTACAGGAAGGGGATATAATTGAGGAAGTCAACCGGCAGCCGGTCAGGAACTTTGTCGACTTTACCAAGGCATCGCGGAAAGTAAAGGCAGGAGAGAATGTCCTCCTGCTCATCTTCAGGGAAGGCAACCATCTTTATGTAACGGTAACCCCGTGAGTCAGTGGTTTGGCAGGTTGAGAAGTTTTGGTATGAAACAGTTTCTCTTTGCGATTTTTTGTGGGATTCTCCTGGCGCCGGGTGTTGGTTCGGCCTCGTCGCTCACCGTTGCGGCGGCGTCCGACCTTGCGGGAGCATTCACGGAACTCGGTAAGGCCTTTGAAAAAAAAACCGGTGTGGTCCCCGTTTTCAGCTTCGGTTCATCGGGGATGCTGGCAAGGCAGATCGAGAATGGCGCCCCTTTTGATGTTTTTGCCTCGGCTGACGTGGCGTTTGTTGAGGCATTGCGGGCCAAAGAGCTCATTGTCGCCGATTCGGTCAGGCATTATGCCGTGGGTCGCATCGGCATTGTCACTCGTAAGGGGCTTGGTCTGCGGGTTGAATCACTTGCCGCCCTGAAATCGCCGCAAATCCGAAAGGTCGCGATAGCCAACCCCGATCATGCGCCCTACGGCAAGGCTGCCAGGGAAGCCCTTGTGTCTGCCGGGTTGTGGGAGCAGGTGAGGGCAAAGGTCGTATACGGCGAGAATATACGCCAGGCACTTCAGTTTGTGATGACGGGAAACGCTGATGCCGGGATTTCCGCCTTGTCGCTTTATAACCCTGACGAGACTGCATTTACCCTGCTGGATGCGTCATTACACAACCCTCTCCGGCAGGGACTTGGCATTGTGAAATCCTCGCGCAACAAGGAGGCGGCGAGAGCCTTTGCGGACTTTCTGGTTGCCGATGAAGGCCGGAAAGTGCTCAAAAAGTATGGTTTTGAAACACCTTGACTATCATTCGTAGACAAACAGGAGGAGTGTCATGATAATACCCGAGAAAGTACGTGAATTCATGGAGCAGGACCGACTTGCCTATATATCTACCGTAAGCCCCGACGGTGTACCCAATGTGGCACCCAAAGGATCGCTGGTGCTTCTGGACGATGAACACCTCGTTTTTGCCGATCTCTATGCAGGGAAGACCCGGTCAAATCTCGAAAAGAACCCGACGATAGCGGTGGCCATCGTCAATCCCGCGGCCTATCAGGGGTATCAGTTCAAAGGGACGGCGGAACTTGTCGACAGGGGGCCCGCGTATGACGAGGTTGTAGCCCGTGTAGAAGGCGGGAAGATGGACCTGCCAAGGGCCAAATACGCGGTGAAGATCAGGGTGGACAAGATATACGACCTTTCCATGGGCAGGAATTCCGGCAAAGAGGTTGGAGAGGGTAGCTGATTCTTCTTGCTTGCTGATCAACCAGCAGTAAAGAGGATGCCGGATTTTTCAATCAGGCAATTTCTGCTTGACAGAGCGACGACATTTCGGCAGTATTTGAAAAAGACTTTCAAAATCTTGAAGGAGCAGGAGTGGATATACGGGCCGAGAAAGACAAGTTCTATGCAAAGCTGGGGGAGAAAGGTCTCAAGGCGACCACCCAGCGGGCGGACATTCTGGATGTCTTTCTCAGGAGCAAGCAGCACTTCAATATTGAGGGTCTGCTTGCCATGGTACGCCGGAAGAACCCCCGTATCGGTTATGCTACGGTATACCGGACCCTTAAGCTGCTGACCGAGTGCGGCATTGCCTGCGAGCGCGATTTTGGCGACGGTCAGACCCGGTATGAACATATGACCGGTGACGCCCATCACGACCACCTGATCTGCCTCGAGTGCGGCGGGATTGTCGAGTTCGAGAATGAGAGGATCGAGGCGCTACAGGATGAAGTCGCGTCAAGGCACGGCTTCGAGGTGATGCATCACAAGCTTGAACTGTACGGTATCTGTCGTCAATGTGCATCGAAAAGGGATAAGAAGCGATAGTTTGTCAGTAGGATCAGTTTTGCAGGCGCCATGGAATTGGCGCTTTTTTGATGCCTGTTAATTGAAAACGAATTTCAATCTCTGGTCGGTATCATGGACGATGTGGGGCTCGTACAATTATATTTTGAAGGAAGGTAGAGTGCTTGATGGATTGTCATGACAAGAGCCAGATAGGAAAAGAGAGCGGGAAATCGGGAGATGAATCGTTCCCAAGGGCTGCCCTGGCAGGAAATCCCAATGTGGGCAAGAGCGTTATTTTCGGGCTGTTGACCGGAAAATATGTGACGGTTTCGAACTACCCCGGGACATCGGTCGAAGTGACGCGCGGCACAGCCAAGCTGCCCGGCGGTAACATGACTCTGCTGGATACGCCCGGGGTCAACAGCTTTACCCCCATGTCGGAAGATGAGCGGGTTACCAGAGACATATTGCTGAAGGAGCGATTTGACGCCATCGTACAGGTTGGCGACGCCAAAAACCTGAAACGGGTGCTGATGCTTACCGTGCAGCTGGCCGAGATGGGCAACCCCTTCTTTCTCGTGCTGAACATGGGCGACGAGGCGGCCAGTCGCGGCATCACCATCGACTACGAGAAGCTTGCCGGGGTCTTCGGGGTGGAAGTCGTCCCGGCAATCGCTACTCAAAAGAAGGGAATCGACCGGATAAGCAAAGCCATCCGCAACCCCATGAAATCTGCCTTTTCATTGAGGTATAACGAACATATAGAACGCGGCATCGCAAGCATGGAGCCGCTCCTCCCCGAATCGGGAATCAGCAAAAGGTCGCTGGCGCTCATGCTTCTGGCCGGCGACAACAGCCTCGTCTCGTGGCTCAACAGTGAGGTCGGGCTTGATGTAGTGAAGAAGATAGAGTTGATACGTCAGGAAGTGGACGACCACTTCTCCGAGTCGTTGGGGTATGTCATAAGCCACGAGCGGGTAAGGGCGGTGGAGGGTGTTGTCCGCCAGGTGATGACCACCGAGACGGTAAGAAAGACCAGCCTGGCGGTCCGTCTGGGCTCGTGGTCCATGCACCCGGTCTGGGGGCTGCCCATCCTGCTGGCGGTGCTCTATGCCATGTTCGTGGTTGTAGGGCAATTCGGGGCCGGTACGCTGGTCGATTTTTTTGAGGAAACGATCTTCGGGAACTATGTGAACCCCTGGTCGGAAAAGATCGTCAAGGCGCTCATCCCTATTCCAATCTTGCAGGAACTCATAGTAGGTGAGTACGGCCTCATCACCATGGCGATTACCTACGCCATTGCCATTGTGCTACCGATCACCGGCGCCTTCTTCATCTTCTTCGGTGCGCTGGAAGATTCCGGCTATCTGCCGCGCCTGGCGATCATGATGGACAAGATATTCAGGGTCATGGGGCTCAACGGAAAGGCGGTTTTGCCGATGATCCTCGGTCTTGGATGCGATACCATGGCCACCATGACCGCCCGTATCCTCGATACGAAGAAGGAACGGATCATCGTTACCCTGCTGCTGGCCCTTGGCGTTCCCTGTTCTGCGCAGATCGGCGTTATCCTCGGAATGCTTGCCAAGGTGTCGCTTGCCGGCACGCTCATATGGGGTGGTACGGTCATCGGGGTCATGCTGCTGGTGGGTTTTCTCGCCGCCAAAGTGCTGCCGGGCGGGGAGTCTGATTTCCTCCTGGAAATTCCGCCGCTGCGGGTGCCTAAGATAACGAACCTGCTGGTCAAGACCCTGGGCAGGATTGAATGGTATCTAAAGGAGGCCGTACCGCTCTTTATTCTGGGGACCTTTGTCCTCTTTGTCGCCGATAAGATAAAACTGCTGGAAGTCATCGAGAGGGTGACTGCCCCCATCGTAGTAAGTTTCATGGGGCTTCCGGCCAAGGCGGCTGAGTCGTTTCTCATAGGTTTCCTGCGCCGGGATTACGGTGCCGCGGGCTTGTTCAAGCTGGCCGAAGCGGGTATGATGGATGGTGTCCAGATTGTGGTCAGCCTTATCACGGTTACCCTTTTTGTCCCCTGCATCGCCAACTTTTTCATGATTGCCAAGGAGCGGGGGGTGAAGATGGCCATCGCCATGTCGGCATTCATATTCCCGGTGGCCTTTCTCGTGGGAGGGTTGGCCAACGGCATCCTTCGCGGATTTGGAGTTACTCTGTAACAAAGGGACAAGCCGGTTGAGGGCGGGATGTCCGCACTCGGTAACCTCCAGCCTTCGGCCTTCAGTCTAAACACCTGTTTTTACAATGAGGGGTAATTATGAGCGAAATTCATATAGATGAAATTCTCGAGGCCGTATGGACCGAGATGGAGGAGGGAAGGGACGCGGTCGAGGGGGTCCTCGACATCGCTGAGGTAGAAGAAAAGCATGAGGCGCTCGAACTTGTAAAAAAGGCCGGGTTTCTGGTTGAGACCGGCGGCCGCCTGAAGCTGACTCCCGAAGGAGAACGACGCGCCCGGCTCATTATCCGGCGACACCGCCTTGCGGAGCGCCTCTTTTCAGAAGTATTGCAGCTGGAGACGCACCATATCGAGAGCAATGCCTGCACCTTCGAGCACCTCCTTTCTCCCGAGGTCACGGAATCGGTCTGCACCTTTCTTTCCCATCCACCGACCTGTCCCCATGGCAAGCCGATCCCCCGGGGGGAGTGCTGCGAAAAGCTCAAGCCGCATCAGAAGCCGCTGGTCATGCGCCTGAGCGATCTGGCCCCCGGCGATTATGGGCGCATAGTCTTCATCACTCCCAAGAACCATGCGAGGCTCGACCGACTGGGGAGCATGGGGATCATGCCCGACAGTGTCATAAAATTGCACCAGAAGAGGCCGTCGTATGTTATCGAGATAGGCGAAACGACGCTGGCCATCGACTCCGAGATCAGTAACGAAATTTTTGTAAGAAAGGTTTAACGCATCCCATGACATCGGTTTTACTGCACTGGATCCATACCGTGGCCGCCATGATCTGGATTGGCGGCGTTGCCTTCATTGTATTTACCCTCCTTCCCACTCTTAAACAGACTGCCGACATGCCTGTTCGACAGCGTATCATGGGGGGCATGGTGCCTCGTTTCAGAAAGATCGTGGGCGCCTGTATCGTGCTTCTCATCGCAACGGGCATCTTCAATATGCAGGGGAAGGTCGATTTCTCCCTGTGGCTTTCGACGCCTTATGGCCAGGCCCTGGCAATAAAGATCTGCCTGGCTGCCGTCCTTTTTGCCCTTTATCTGTCGGCCCCGGCGATCAATCGCGCCTTTAAAAACAGGGAATGCGGCCACGGTGAAGGCGCCGCCTGCGAGCATGACACCCCCCGCCCGGCCGATACTCCCAAAAGGCCTGACATCGGGCTGGTCCTTCACGCCATCGTTTTTTTGCTGGGAATTGTGGTACTCTTTTTCGGGAAGGTTCTGACCGTCCAATAGAATCTTAAGAGAGGGAACCATGCGACCATTCGTGAAGGTTGTTCCTGCTGTCCTGATATTCTGCATGATGATGGTGGGAAAGGCCTTTGCCGGCGTTTACACCAACAGTGAGTATGGTTTCTCGATGAATCAGCCGGAAGGCTGGGAAAAAACGGAGTTCTCCGGTCAGGATGACGGCGTTGTTCTCGTCTTTCACGGTCCCGATGGGGCACTGCTCATGGTCCGGATGGTTCAGGAATCGGTCAACCTTATCGATGATGTCGGGCGCGATGCCGTGCTTAACGGTTTTCTCGATACACTTCAGAATAGCGGTATGCGGGACATTGCGCTTCTTGATGAAGGGGTCGCGGTTGTAGGCGGAGAACAGGGCTACGGGATGCACTATTCCTATTCTCTTCCCGGCGGTGCAAAGATCGAAAACGCTTCCACCTTCATCGCGGGTCCTGACCGTTATTTCATAATTACCTATGCCGCTGTCCCCACAGTCTATGAGCAGTTCGCGAAAACGATGGGGGATACGGTAAAGAGCTTCAGGATAGAGTCGCGGGAACGCGAGATGGCACCGACACCGGGCGGGAAATATATTTATTACTACGACAACAAAATACTCAAAAGACGTCATTCCCGCGAAAGCGGGAATCCATACCACTGGATGCCCGATAGAATCACTCGGGCATGACAGGATGTTTCACTTGTTTAATTGCCGCCGTAATAACAGGATACGTCAGGAATTGCCGAAGAACTTTCTTCCGTTGCGTTGCAGGTAGGGAAGCAGCAGGTCGAGTTCTTCCTGGAGCATCGGCCCCAGAATCGTTCCTTCCAGGTGCTTCTGCATCTTTTTGATCGTCGCCGGCCATTCATCGGCGCTGTGCAAAGTCGTGTCCGGCAACACATGGCACTGGCTGCAGGTATATTTGTATACCTCGGCTCCGGGGCTTGCAGGCTCGGGAATGGTACGGGCTCGCCTCAGAGAATGCTTTTTGATGTAGTTCGTCATAAGCGCCCGTTCCTCCTCCGTCGGCACCTTCAGGGACTTCTTCGACGACCAGGGCCACCAGCCCGATTTCTGCTGATTGCCTAAAGTATCCATCCGCCAGAACATGCGCTGAAGCGCCCTGTCCCATTCGTTTCCCATATGAAGGGTGGGGGAGGGAAGGTTGTGGCACTGGACGCAATAGGTTGCCACGAGCCGAGCCT
>JAOUDF010000011.1 GCA_029859385.1 Nitrospirota bacterium | reverse complement strand
CTGTCGTGACAACACCGACGTTTCCGGCTTCTCCACGGTGTTGAACGGTTTCATGGCTCTTTACCGTGAAAACGGCCGGCTTGACCGACGGAGGTTCGGGGGTTGTGTCAGCCGTCACCACCGCAGCTCCTGCCTGTGGATTTTCTACAGGAAGAGGCATTGACGGTTTTGTCTGGAGCACGACCCTGTTGCCGTTGTCGGTTGCCTGCACCGCCGGTTCAACACGGGTGGCTTGAGCGGGATGAGGCGTTGACGGTTTGACCTGGAGAATAACCTTGATGACGTCGCCCGACTCTTTCCTGCCTTCACCAGCAACATTGGCTGCATTCGACAGTTCCTGAGCAGCGGGAGACGGTTTGACCTGGAGAATAACCCTGATGACGTCGCCCGATGCCGCCGGTGTTCCCACAGAAGTATTTTCACGGGTTTCGTGAGCTGACCTTGCGGGAGCAACCTGCGCCTTACGGTCGAGCCCCGTTGCCTTTGCGGTATCTTCGCCGGGAAGGTCCTTCAGCAGCAGGGTTACCTGTTCTCCCGTCGGGAGCCGCAGAGGAAGGATCACTTCGCCATTGTCGATGGCTGACAGAGGAACGGAAACAACCTGTACCGGCCCTTCGTTTACCCTGGGCTGGGACATGTTTGCCGACTGTTGGACTGCCTCAAGCTTGAAACCGGTTTCAGAAGCCTTTCCCTGATTGATCGGCACCAGCTTTAACAGGATTGCCGACTCGGGAAGGAGCTGCTGAACAGTGGCTTCTTCCGCTGGAATAGCCGGATCCGTTTTCACGCCCTTGACCGGTACGGCATCGAGAGCCGGCGTGATCCGGGTAGCCGTTGCCAGAGAGTCTGCCGTATCGGAATCAGGCCTGATTAACGAAAAAGCAGCCGAAAGCTTGGAGCTGCTTTCCGTCGATATTCCCACCTGAGCAACAATCGCCTGCCCGGAGTTTTCAGGTTTGACCGGTATTACGGTCAGCACCTCGGGCATGGGCTGCTGCGGAGACAGAAGAGATACGAGAAGAGCGGTAAAGCCGGCTGCCTCGGCACCGTCCAGCGATTGCCCGCTGTCCGGCTGTTCAGATGATCCCGCAGTTGCCGCGGGAACGCCTTGCACTAACAATTGAACGCTTTCCATCATAAGTACTCACCTCCTTTCTGTTTTGGATGAGACGCATGCGTCTTTGCCTCAATAAGCAAGGAGGGTGCCAGAGGGATTTATGGTTGTAAGTGCTTGTAAAATAGAGAACTCCCCCGGGTTTTTCCCGGGGGAGCATGCAGTGGTGGGAAATATTTACCTAGCGGTTGGCAATGCAGGCCTTCAGCCCGCGTCTTTTCCCTTAAGCGGCTTCCAGCGCAATACTGATGTCGATGTCGCCGTACTGGGTCTTGAGCGGCAATACCAGCGCCTGTACAGTCGTGTGGATGACCATCTCGGGTCCTCTGAGGAGGGAGGGAGGGGTGATGTCACAGGCAAAGCCGGCCTTCTCGAGATAGATAGCAGCCAGACCGGAGACCATATTCCCCAGTTCGCCAATGGCACTGGAGGCCATTTCATCGAACTCCGAAACAGGGTCGCCGATCATGGTGGATGCCACCGCCTTTGCAACAGACTCCTTCATTCCGAACAAAACGTGTCCTTTCACCTTGCCGGTCATGCCGATCTCGATGGAAACCTCGTTGGCGGTGAAGGTCTTCTCCCTGCGGTAGGGAGTCCCTTTTTCGATCTGCGCCTGAATCTCCTTTTCCAGTATCTCCTGGGCTGCTACGATGAACGGGTTGACGAATTCTGCCCTCATGAAGCCTCTCCTTTTTTACAGTTTGAAGATGTTTTCGTTGCTTATCAGTTCTACCAGCATGGCCAGAAACTCTTCCAGATCACGTTCTTCCAGCTCGAGGATCTCGGCGGCCGATTCGTGTATCTCTACCTGGAGTCCCTCATATCCCAGGCCGATGCCCAGGGTGAGGACGAGACAGTTGGCCAGATGTACGATGGCGGTAAGCCGGGGATTGAGGGTCGACTGTTCGGGGATATGATGCCCGCGGATTACCTCGATAAGATTGGCGGGCAGGTTCCATTTTTCCGCGACCAACCCTCCGACCTCGGTGTGGTCGTAACCAAGGACCTCTTTTTCCGCGACGATGAAGGCGATCTGGTCGGACTGGGCCTTGTTGAGGATCTCCTTGACCACTCCCTTCATGTGCTGGTCGACGATCAGCTTGCCGACATCGTGAAGAAGGCCGCCGATATATGCCTCTTCAGGTTCGGGGTAGCGGACCTTGCGGGCGATGATGCCCGCGGCTATGGCGGTGCTCAGAGAGTGCTTCCACAACAGCCCCTTTTCAAGCCCGTAGCCGTCGAGAGACCGGTTATATAGGCCGGCCATTCCGGCTGAAAGGACGATCTCCTTGAGCGCCTTGAAGCCAAGAAGGTTGATGGCGTTCTGGACGGTGGTAATCTCCTTTGAGCGCCCATAATACGCGGAGTTGGCCATTTTGAGGATCTTGGCAACCAGCGACTGGTCGGTCATCACCAGGTCACTTACCTGTCTGACCGAACTGTCTGCGCTGTCGATCAGAGAGAGGATCTTGGTGACAATGATCGGCAGCGCCGGTATGTCTCGCGTATCCTTGACAAGGGCCTCAAGAGTCACTTGTTTCATAAGGGCTTCTCATAGAAAAAGGTTTGGGACAGTTTGAATCCTATGGCCTGATGACTCAGGATCGTCTCCGTACCGCCCACAAAGAGGATGCCGCCCGGCTTCAGGGCGTCAAAAAACCTCCTGTAGAGTTTCTGCTTGGCCTCTTCGGTGAAGTAGATTACCACATTCCGACAACAGATCAGGTCGATATCGGTTTCGTAGGGGTCGTTCAACAGATTGTGCTTCTTGAACGTCACTCTTGACTTGATGGAGTCGTGAAGGTGGTATTTATTGTCCTTCAGCGAGAAGTATTTATCCAGAATCGGCTGTTCCACCTGCCGCACCTCTTCTTTGGAATATACCCCGGTGGCCGCCCTCTTGATGATCTCTTCATCGAGGTCGGTGCCGAATATCCGATGCTTGGAGTTTGGTACGAGCTTGTCGAGGATAATGGCGAGAGTATAAGCCTCCGCCCCGATGGAACAGCCGGCGCTCCATATGTTGAGCCTTGGAGAGCGCTTGAGCAACTGGGGGATGAACTCTTTCTCCAGCTTGGCAAAGAGCGCATGGTCCCGGAAGAGCTCGGACACGTTAATAGTCAGATAGTCGACAAACTTCTTCTTGAGAACAGGATCTTTTTCCAGCTGGTTAACAAACAGGATAAAGCTGTTAATACCTGCCTGGTCCCTGAAGGAGGTGATCCTGCGCTTCATCTGCGCCTCCTTGTAGTAGTCCAGGTCGATATTGACAAGGCGTACCAGCTTCTTTTTGAACAGCTCGTAATCCTGGTCCTGCGTTTGGGACGGTGACGATGGCTGATTGGACATCACGATGTCTTGCTCCTTGCCAATAAGTTGATTGCATCCCCGATGTCGGAAAGGGGGAGTACTTTGTCGACACAACCTGTTTCAACCGCCGCCTTGGGCATTCCATAGACCACACAGGTTTCTTCGTTCTGAGCTATCGTTTTGCCGCCATTTTTGTGTATCAGGCTTATCCCTTTGGCTCCATCGTACCCCATGCCGGTAAGGATGACGCCGACCATCCGCTCCTTGAAAAAATGGACAGCCGAATTAATGGTAACATCGACCGACGGCCGCACTCCCCAGACACGGGGCTCCTGGTTTATATGTACGACTTTTCGACCTTTTTCTTCCGCGACGACCATATGCTGGTCTCCCGGCGCCAGCAGCATGACGCCTTCTCGTATCTCATCGCCGTGCTGGGCCTCTCTCACCTCCAGGGCTGTACTGGCATTGAGGCGCTCGGCGAAGGATTGCGTAAATCCGCTCGGCATATGCTGCACCAGAAGAAATGCAGCGGAAAGAGATGCCGATATCTTCGGAATCACCTGCATCAGCGCCTGGGGACCTCCCGTCGAAGAGCCGATGAGGACAACCTTGTTGGAGTCCGCTAATGGCTTCCCTCCCGCGGGAAGGGATGGCTGTACGGGACCTTTTTCGGGGGCTTTCGCCATGGGTGACGTATATTTCTTCAGTGATGTCACGGAGGCCTTTGCCGCCGCCCGGATCTTCTGGAACAAATCTTCCTTTACCTTGGCCAGATCCAGGGAAATGGAGCCCGACGGTTTCAGGACGAAGTCCATAGCGCCCAGCTGCAGCGCTCTGATGGTCGCCTCCGCCCCTTCTGCAGCCAGGCTGCTGAGGATAATCACCGGCGTCGGTTTTTTGGTCATAAGACGCTCAAGGGCGGTAAGTCCGTCCATCTTCGGCATTTCGATATCCAGCGTAATCACATCCGGATCGAGGGTTTCCAGCTTCTGCAGCAGGTCGACTCCGTCGGTGGCCGTACCGATGACGGTGAATTCCGGGACTTCCCCCAGCATCTTGGTGATGATATTCCTCATGAAGAACGAATCGTCCGTCACAAGGATCTTTATCGTTCGATCAGGCATGATACCTCTCTGACAAACCGCGAGCGGTTAGCAGTTATTGCAGTTTGCTTCCTACCGCACTATTAGAGCAGCTTCTTTACGGCAGCCAGAACCCTATCGGGCTCAAAGGGTTTCAGGACAAAATCCTTGGCCCCCGCCTTGATAGCGTTGATTACCATGGCCTGCTGTCCCATGGCGCTGCACATGACTATCTTGGCGTTCGGGTCAAGACCCCGAATGGCCGACACAGCGGCAATACCATCCATTACGGGCATGGTAATATCCATGAGTACCAGATCAGGACTGGCCGCCTTGTACTGATCGACGGCCTGCTGACCGTTTTCAGCCTCCAGCACCTCAAACCCCTCGCTTTCAAGGAATTTTCGGATCTTGCTGCGTACAAAGGCAGCGTCATCAGTTACGAGAATTTTCGGCATCGTTAATCCCTCCCTTCCTGTTTTTTAGCGTAATCGCTTATAAATCTTTTTCTTCACTTCCCACGGTCCTTACCGTGATTCGACCGGTGTTTACATAGAGCTTGAGAGTTCTTCCGGCAACACCGCCTACCTGCTCACCCCTTATGACAAGCCCCATTTCCTTTAAAATTTTCTTTACCGCTTCCACGTTACGCTCTCCGATATTGAAACTCATGCTGACGCCCACGTGGGAAAGCATCTGGGCGCCACCGCATATCTTTACGACAAGCCGTTCTTTTTTCGCCCCCTGCTTGTACATGCTGTCAAAGAGCACGGGAAGCCCCTGGTCGGCGAACTTGGTTTTCGAATCACCGTCGGCATTCCCACCACTGTCGGGAAGGACGATATGGATCATTCCCGCCAGCTTCGCGACAGGGTCGTAAGCCGCAACACCAACGCATGACCCAAGTCCGATGGCGGCAATCGTCATGACGGGGTCGGCTGTTACAAACCACTCTCCAAGCCCTACGGACTTCATTTGACTCATAATGCGCCGCTCTCCAGCCTTGCCAGTATCGTTGATGTAGATGAAGAACTCGGTATCAGCATGAAGTTGCCCAGTACGGAATGGCTGCCCTCGGTAAAAGTGGTGTCGATCACAAGGGACTGATTGCCTTCCATGGCAACCTGGGCCGAGAGCGTATTGAGAATCGACCCCATCATGTCGATGACCAGTGCCGGCGGTGAAGGGGTGCATTTCAGTCCGGTAAAATCAGCCATGGCGTTGAGGAAAAATGAGCCGACCATATTTCCCACTTCTTTCAGGGCCGACTGCGCCATGTCATCCATGGAGGTCGTGGTGCCTGAAGGGTTTTCCATGAGAAGATCAACAAGGTTCAACGCCGCCGCGTAATCCCACAGGAGCATGATATGTCCGCTGATGTCGCCAGATATCTGAAGATACACGCCGACGGCGTCCTCTTCTTCGCCTCCCACTAAGCTTGGTATCTGGCCGAATGGAATGATATTGGTTACGGGATTCTCCGAGACGATCTTCAGGTTTACCATGTCGGCCAGGGCCTTGGTGGCATTCTGCAGGCCAAGATTGGCTATTACCTTGAAGCTCTCCAGCTGTTTCTCCGTAAGCAATCGTTGCTCGGACATTTATTCCTCCACCGTTGTCAGGCCATCGCTCCTGTCATACGCTCCCGGATCTCATCACTTATGATGGACGGGACGTCGAGGATGAGGGCAACTTTTCCGTTTCCGAGAATGGTCGCGCCCGAGAACCCGCGAATATCCCCGACAAAACGACCCATGTTCTTGATAACCACTTCCTGTTTTCCTACCAGGTTGTCGACGACAAACCCTACCCGCTTTCCGCTGGCCCCTACTACCACGACATAAAAGCTGTCGTCCGACTTTGCTCGGGATGACGACATATGGCTGCCGCCTATAATCAGTTCCTGCTTCTCCTCAGTCAAGAGGAAGCTCCGTTTGAGCCATATAAGGGGCAGGGTGGAGCCTCTTAGGACGATCACCTCGCGGTTGTTTATCGTCTTGACCGTATCCTTTTCCACCTTGATGGTCTCGTTAACGCTGCTTAAGGGGATGGCGAAAATACGGCCTGTAACCTCAACCAGCATGGCCTGGATGATGGCCAGGGTGAGGGGAAGTTTGACGGTGAAGCAGGACCCCTTTCCCACCACGGTGTCTATTGAAAGGGTACCATTCAATTTCTCGATATTGGTTTTTACGATATCCATGCCGACGCCGCGGCCGGAGATATCGCTTACCACCTTTGCCGTAGAGAGGCCCGAAATGAAGATGAGGTTCAGGGCTTCGTGCTCGTCCATTCTGTCGCCCGCCTCCTGGGTAATGTGCCCTTTTCTTACGGCGCTGGCGACAAGCTTCTTACCGTCAATACCCTTGCCGTCGTCCTGCACCCGGATGACGATATGGTTTTCCTCGTGACACGCCGAGAGGCGTATCGTGCCGACGCGGGGCTTTCCGATGGTTTCCCGCTCGTCGGGGGGTTCAAGGCCGTGGTCGGCGGCATTCCGCAGTATGTGGATGAGGGGATCGCCTATCACTTCGATGACGGAACGGTCCAGTTCGGTTTCCTTGCCTTCGACGATGAAGTTTACCTCCTTGCCTGCCTTCTGGGCCAGGTCGCGGATCATGCGGGGGAACTTGGAAAAGACCGTGTCGACAGGCATCATCCGGGCCTTGAGGATCTCGGCCTGAAGGTCCTGCGTGATGCGGCCTATCTGGGAGGAGGTAAAGGTAAGATCATCCACCAGTTCGCTGGATTCCACCTCGATGCCAAGGAGTGAACCGAGCTGGGCCAGGCGAGTCCTGCTGATGACCAGTTCTCCCACGAGGTTCATGAGGTTGTCGAGCCGCTCGACATCAACGCGAACAGTCTGTGCCGCGGTTTTCTGGGCGATCTTCTTGAGTTCGTCGGCGGACTTTCCGCGGGCAGCGGGGCCCAGGTCGACCTGACGCCGGTCTTCCGTGACCGGGGCCGGGGCGGTTTGTTCCGCGGCAGCAGGTTTTGCCGATTGTTCCGAAGAAGGCTCGACGGATGAGACATCTGCCTTGTCGATCTCCGCAATAGCCATGACCGCCTCTTTAATCTTGTCGGCGGGCTCATTTGTCGCCATGAATACGGAAAGGGCGTGTCCCAGGTCTTTATCGGACTCCATGTCTTCCTGGGAGGGGTTTGAAGCGGCAACTTTCCCCAACTCTCTTAGCGCCTCAAGTACCTGAAACATTCTTATGGAGCCCATGAAGCAGCTTTCGCTCAGGACAACGGCGACCACAACTGGGGTGCCGCCGCAGGCCTGGGCGGCATCGTGTAATTTTGCCTTGACTTCGTCGGACACGGTGGGTGCGGCCTTCTTGTTTTCCGCGGGGGCTTTGGCGGCAGGCGTGGCTCCACCCGACATTACGGCATTAAGCTGCCCGACAAGCCTGGGAAGGTCAACCTCCCGTTCCTGCCCGTCGATAACCTCGTCTTTCAGAAGTCTCAGGCCGTCCAGGGCGACAAAGAGCGCCTCCGTCACGGCCAGAGAGACGGCGAGCTCGTTTTTCCGGACCTTGTCCATGACATTTTCCATGGCATGGGCAAGCTCGGTCATCCGCTTGTGGCCGAGGGTCGCCGACGATCCTTTAAGGGTATGGGCTGCCCTGAACATCTCCTGCATAAGGTCGGTACTGCTGTCGCCCTGCTCCATTCTCAGGATGTTTGATTCCAGCAGCTCGAGCTGCTCATCGGCCTCAGCGATGAAGAGTTTTATGTCCTCCGGGGACATGTCGTCGAACTGAATACTCATAGTGCACCCCTTCTTGTACAAGTGGACAGGAATGTTGTAGTCATCGGCAGATGAAGTACAGATATTAAGATGAAAACAGAACAAAAACCAAAGGCTGACAGGGAAATCATGGACGAACCATTTTTTCTCCGACGCTCTTTGGGTGATACACCTGATTACACTTGGGGCATGCCGATGCCGTCTCCGAATTTATCGGTCTTTGCGAAGGTTACCTTTAACTGATTATGTTCCAGCGGGATTCTGATCGTAAATACAGCGCCCGTCCCTTCCGTTTTGTTGGAGGCGGAGATGGTCCCTCCGTGGCTTGCAATAATGCCCTGGCAGATGGATAGTCCCAGCCCTGTCCCTTCGCCCACCCCCTTGGTGGTGAAGAAGGGGTCGAATATGAGGGGCAGAATATCCGGTTCTATGCCCGGACCACCGTCTTCAATCCCTATCATTATATGAGCCTTGCCGTCCAGCGCCGATTCATCACCCCGTCGGGAGCGGATGGTTATGGTACCGCCGGAGGGCATAACGTCCCGGGCATTGATAAGGAGGTTGATGATGACCTGTTGCAGCCGTACACGTTCACAGAATATCGGAGGAAGGTCTTCAGCCAGGTCCTGAGCGATATCGATGGTGGCCCAACTCTGGAATTGATGGGCAACCAACAGAGTGCTTGAGGTAATGATATCATTGACGTCCTCATCGCGGCGCTCAGCTGAAGTTTCCCTGGCATACGACTTGAGCGCTTCAATGATTTTGACACAGCGCCAGCCGGAGTCCTGTATTTTCTTTGTGAATCGGCGTATTTCTTCCCTGTCGATGGTTTCCTTTTCCAGTCGTCGGTCTATGCTTTCGGTAAAACCGATGACGGCGGTGAGTGGATTATTGAGTTCATGAGCAATTCCTGCCGCAAGAGTGCCTATGGAGGCCCGCTTTTTATCGCGGATGAGGGCTTCCTGCAGCTGCTCCCGCGATGCATTCAGTTTGGCTACCATAGAGTTGAACTCTTCCGAAAGGACCTGTATTTCGTCCCCCGTCTTTACTTCCACATGGTAATCGAGTTTGCCGTCCTTCACGGCTTCGACACCCGTATAAAGCTCTTTGAGGGGGGTTATCAGCTGACGGTTGGTAGTGTGATGCAGGCCGGCGATCATCAGGGTAATGATAATAATGGAGGGAAGGGCTACCTTGATGAAAAATCCGGACAGCTTTTCAGTAAGCTTCATCTCATGAAGCCCCACTACAATGAAAATGTTGCTGCCGTTATTTGATGAAAAAGGGAGCTTTGTATACCCGCTGACAAAATCGATGTTGTGCTTTGACATGGAAAACCAGCCGGTGTTTTCCGACAGCTGCGTCATTTCGTCCCGGGTATACTGGTCGTTGTCGTCACCGAGGCAGTCGAAAAGAACCGTACCGTCTTCCCTTACAAGGTCGACATGGTAGAGATGCTCACCTTTGGTATGGTTCATCCCGATGTCGATGGCAAAAAAATCAGCAAGCGCGTTTTCGGAAATGGATCCGCCGGCGGGAGCAAAGTGGGCGATGACATCTTCGCTGTAACACTGGGCTACTGACTGAAGCACTTCACCGGTATTCTGGTAAATGATACCCTTTGCGACCCACAGAGAGAGGGTGATGCCGATGATGCCGGGTACCAGGGCAATCAGCAGGATGGAAGAAAGAACTTTTCTTTTTAGTTTCACTATAGGGGAGACCCGGGGCGATAATTACACGTTTACGCTCGTACCTGCCTTAACAAGTGCATTTTTTGCTACTTCCTTGAGATAAGCCATTCTGAATGGTTTTTTCACGCAATCTACGGCCCCCCGACTCATGGTTTCGCTCATGTACCCTTCACCGACATGTCCGGTAAAGGCGATAATCGGTCGCTGGGGGTATATCTTCTTGAGAAGGGTGATAACCTCAAGGCCGTTGAGCTTGGGCATGACCATGTCGATGATCAGGAGGTCATAGGGCTTATCCAGGGCCTTAAGGACGGTCTCATAGCCGTTCTTTGCAGTTGAGACCGAATAGCCTTCGCTCGAAAACTCCTCTTCCAAAAGCTCCAGTATCTGGTCTTCATCATCGGCGATCAGTATCTGAGCATTGCTCATAAATTCCCCCTCTTTTCCTGACGTATGGTTGTTTGAAAAAGCCCTCACTCAGCATGATTACAGAAGCGGTGGAGACGAGTCGTCTCCGATTCCTGAAGATGGAGAAATTGTACACCGGTCTCATACACATGCCCGCCGTTCTCCGATTCCAGCTCTTCCACTCGCACGACCCTTCCAAGCGCTACAATCGGTTTCTGGCCGTCGGGAAGATAAAGCTCAAGTTCCGAAACACATCCCACCGGCAGGGATTCGTTGTTAATGAAAAGTATCCCGCCGGCGCTCACGTTTCGAGCAATGACACCATCCCGTCGCAGGTCGTTCTCATGGTCCAGAAAGGTGCGGAGCACCGCAACTGAAGAATCAAGGCGGTAAAAAAGCCGCCGCTCCGATGGTTTGTCAGGAGATTTCTTCATGGTTCCTCCCGTTAAAGATATTTTTTAAGAGTACCCAGCAACTCTTCTACCTTGAACGGCTTGGTCATGCAGGTAATAGCCCCCAGGCGGACGGTTTCAGACATCTCGCCCGATTCGGCATGCCCTGTGAAGGTGATGACTGGGATATTCGGTGCGATCTTTCTCATAATCCTGAGGGCGTCAACTCCGTTTAGGCGGGGCATCTTGATGTCCATGAGGATGAAGCCTATGGATTCTCTTTGGTCCAGCAAGGCAATCACCCCTTCTACACCGTTTCTTGCAAGGCGCGTTTTGTAACCGTTGAACTCCAGCGCTTCCTTGACCATTTCCAGGACTACTTCCTCATCATCTACTATCAGGATTTCTTGCGCCGGCATTTCGGTTGTCTCTCCGTAATCAATATTAATATATATAGCACAGTGGAAAATATAGTCGAATTTCCACCGGGGTATTGACCTGGTCTGTTGTCAACAGGCGTTACCTTATTGATATGCTTCCTTGCCGTAAGGAACGGGCAACCCTCCTCTCGTTGAGAGAAAGCCTTGGCGGTCTTTATTGCCGCATGATGGACGCTTGCTTCGATGCTGGATGCCTTTGCTTATCCTTCGATAAGCCCCGCCGGGGCATCCGAAGTAGCCAGTTGAAGCCCGGCCTTTTCCTGATGAGAAAGTATCTTCTCGGTATCGAGGAGAATGATCAGCTTGCTCTCGATCTTCCCCACCCCCTTGATATATTCAGCATCAAGGCTGGCAACGATGGGAGACGGTGGTTCGATATCCTCGTCGTTGAGCTTGATAACCTCGGATACGGCATCTACTACCATGCCAACCGTGATCTCCCCGACCTTGATCACGACTATCCGCGTATTCTTGGTCTGCTCTCCCATGCCCAGGCCAAAACGCTTTCTCAAATCGATGACAGGGATTATTTTACCACGAAGATTGATAACCCCCTCGACAAATTCGGGTGCTCTGGGGATCTCCGTGATTTCCTGCATCCGGATAATCTCCTGGACCATGGAGATGGGGACTCCGAAGACCTCACCCGCCAGCTCGAAGCAGACCAGTTTTTCTTCATAATAGGATTTTGCCGCAACATCCATAACTATTCCTCCTCTGCATTGTCAGAAATATAAATAAACGCAGCGTTGTTCTATTGTTCCTTGAGCGGTTCAGCCTTCCCCATTTTCCCGCTAATCCTGGCTGAAAGCTCCGGGCTGAGGACTGCCATGACCTTGGCAGCCTGCTTGGGTTTCATCCTGGAAACAACCTGCAGGAGAAGGTTGATGTCGAGCTTTTCCACTACGGGCGCCAGCTGTTCAGCGGGCATCGAATCAAATATCTTTGCAAGTCTCTTCAGGTTTTTTTCCCTGACATCGTCGGCGATTCCCAGTAATGCCCTGTTGTCTTCAAGCAGCTTTTCGATATCTTTCCTCGCCGCGTCGAGTTTTGCCAGTTCATCCGCGATACCTTTCTTTACCTGGGCAATTCGCTCCTCTTCTACCTTCAGGGCCTCTTCCCGCTTTTTCAGCTCGGCCTCTTTGCGGGCAAGGCTCTCGGCCAACGGGCTCCTGTCCTGTTGCTCCGTCGCACCGGTTTCTCCGGCCTTTGCTGGTGGATCCTGTCCATAGCTTGGAGTGAATAATAATGAAAACAGAAAAAGACCAATTATTACAGGCATTTTCTGTCTGTCGAGATGAGGGCGCATTCGTGATACCTCTGTCAAATTTCTTCTTTCCGGGCAAAAACCCCCGGCTTGGTAATACAGAGATCGGCGTAACAGAAAGTAAACTTTAGAGAATTCTTTATCTGTTTGCGGAAGGCTGGCCGGACTGACAGGGGCGGTCTAATACCCTGGCGGTACCGAGCTGAGGAGAGCGGGAAGTTACCGTCCCGCCATCTTGTGGTTTTGAGCGATCATCGATATTTCGTCGATGAACTTTTCTTCTTTTTTCTGCAGCTGCTTGTTGAAGCACAGAAGGTCTTTTTCCTTCAGTGTTTCCATGGCTTTTTTCTCGCCGCTGGCTTTCAGCAGAGCCTGTCTTTTTTCGGCATCAAGCCTCATGAGCTGGTTGATACGTTCTTCCTGGCGGACAATCTCGT
This sequence comes from Nitrospirota bacterium, assembly GCA_029859385.1. Taxonomy (GTDB): domain Bacteria; phylum Nitrospirota; class JAOUDF01; order JAOUDF01; family JAOUDF01; genus JAOUDF01. The sequence continues at coordinate 13,606 of JAOUDF010000011.1, read as the reverse complement.
TTTTAAGGTCATCGTGAAATGTAGAGTAGAGCTTGACCTCTTCGATCCTTGTCTGCTGGTTGTTGCGTAGTTCATTTCGGGAGGCGGCGAGGGCCGAAAGGAGGTTTTCGAGCCGCGTTTTTTCCCGGGCGATGAGAGTTTGAACTTCGGCGAGTTCCTTCTCCGCCTTTTTCTGCGCCCAGTCACGCTGGTTAAGCACTGTCTCGAAACGAAACTCAAAAGCCACGATACACCTCTTAGTTTGCAGGAGGGAACAAGGTAGTCAACTCCTGTACCGCATCATTATAGCGCACATGAACGTCTGTTGCTTGTCTTAGGTAGTTGTTGATCGGATCGTACATGGAAATAGCGTAGTCGATGTCCTTGCTGCTCCCTGCCACATAGGCTCCGATATTGATAAGGTCTTCCGATTTTCTATAGGCGGCAAGAGTCTGTCGCAGTCTCTGGTTCCCTGCATAATGTTCCCGGCTGACGATGTCGGGCATCAGACGACTGATGCTTTCAAGGGCATCGATGGCGGGGAAATGGTTTCTGGTCGCCAGATCACGGGAGAGGACGATATGGCCGTCGAGGATCGACCGGGCTGCGTCGGCGATGGGGTCATTCATGTCATCGGCTTCTACGAGCACGGTGTAGAGCCCTGTAATACTGCCCGGTCCGTCGGCGTTGCCGGCCCGCTCCAGCAGCTTGGGAAGGGTTGCAAAGACCGACGGGGTATAACCCTTGGTAGTCGGCGGCTCACCTACCGCCAGCCCTATTTCCCGGTGGGACATGGCGAAACGGGTCACCGAGTCCATCATCAGAAATACATTGGCGCCCTGGTCCCGGAAATATTCGGCGATGGCGGTTGCCACGAAAGCGCCGCGCATGCGCACAAGGGGGCTTTGGTCTGAGGTGGCGGCAACAACCACCGAACGCATGAGCCCTTCTTTGCCGAGGTCACGCTCGAGAAAATCGTTAACCTCCCTGCCGCGCTCTCCAATAAGGGCGATGACGTTGACATCGGCGGAAGAGTTTCGGGCAATCATGCCCAAAAGAGTGCTTTTCCCGACGCCGCTTCCGGCGAATATGCCCACGCGCTGCCCTTTGCCCAGGGTCAGCAGCCCGTCGATACATTTGATGCCGGTGCCCAGGGGCTCGGTGATCCTCTTCCTGAGCAGCGGATTCAGGGGGGGGTGGTATATGGGGTATTCCTGACGGACATCAGTCAGGGGCTGGCCGTCCAATGGATTGCCAAGACCGTCGAGTATGCGCCCCAGCAGGCCGCGGCCAACACGCATCGACGCCGCCCGCGAGCTACGTTCAACGATGCTTCCCGGACCTATGCCCGCAATATCTCCAAGGGGCATGAGCAGAACGGAGTTGGGTTTGAATCCGACGACCTCCGCCAGGATGGGTTCTTCAGGGTCACTGAGCTTTGAATGGATAAGGCAGAGTTCCCCAACCGATACCGCCGGACCGTGAGATTCCACCAGCAGGCCGATCACCTGGGTCACTCGGCCGTTCATCTTTACGGTTTCGGTACGGTCGAGAAGCGCTCCGTATTTGTCCAGATCAATGGTCTTCATTCTGCAGCCCCAGTAATGACTTGGTAATCTCGGAGAACTGTTTGCCGATCCTTGCGTCCACGCTTCCCGAGTTAGTTTCTACTATACACCCTCCGGTCTCGATGGCGGGGTCGGCTTCAATGGTAAAACTCTTGACGCGATCAGGGTTGATCGGGATGCTGGTTTTGAAGTCGTAGATATGAGAGTAGTCTTCCGGACTGACGCGTACCCGGATAAAAGGGCTTCCGCTGACACGCGTAACACACTGCCGTACCATTTCGAGGGCGATGTCGGGCTGGATCAATACCTCCCGATCAACTACCTTTCGAGCGATTCGCAGGATGAGATCAACCATGTTGAGTTCCGACTGCCGGAAGATCTTGTCTTCCAGGTCGGAAAGCTCTGTAAGAGCATCTCCGAATCGTACAGCGATATCGGTGATCTGTCTCTGCATATTTTCGCGGGCGGCCTTCTCTCCTGTCTGGTATCCCCGCTCGAAGGCCTGCTGCTCAATCTCCCTGGCCCTTTTCATTGCCTTGTCGACGATGGCGACGGCCTTTTGTTCCGCTGACGTGACCGGATCGCTATCCGAGAACTCGTAGATACCCTCTTCCGGTTCAACGAATTCACTCAGAACTACGGCCTCTTCCGCTTCAAACGGTTTCAGTTCCTGCGCCGAAGAATCATGAGCCTTGATAATGTTTGACATGATCTACCTCTATACAAAGACCTCTTCGCCACCCCTGCCGCTGATGACGATCTCGCCGTCTTCTTCCAGCTTTCTTGCCACCTTCATAACCACCTGCTGGCCGGCCTCCACATCTTTTACCCTGATCGGGCCGAGAAGTTCCATCTCTTCGCGGATATTGTTCGCCGCGCGCTGGGACATGTTCTTGAGGATCTTCTCCCTGATCGCCTCTTCCGCCCCCTTGAGGGCGATAATGAGGTCCTTGGTCTCCACATGCTTGAGTATCTTCTGGATACCGCGGTCGTCGACCAGGACCAGGTCGTCGAAGACGAACATCTTTTTCCGGATCTCCTCGCCCAGCATCGTATCCTTGGCCTCGATCGTCTCGAGGATGCTCTTTTCCGACTCCTTGTCCACCCGGTTAAGAAGCTCGACCACGGTATCAACGCCGCCGGCCCGGTACTGCTTGGTAGCGCCCAGCGCCTTGATCCTTCCCTGGAGGATCTTGTCCACCTCGTCGACCATCTCCTGGGAGGTCTTGTCCAGGTTGGCCAGGCGGAATACGACATCGGACTGTATTTCGTTGGGCAGCCCCTTGAGGATGAAGCCGCCCTGGTCCGGATCGAGATAGGCGAGTATCACCGCGATGGTCTGTGGGTGTTCACCTTTGATCAGTTCGAGCAGCTGGCCGGCATCCACCTTGTGCAGGGTCTTGAAGGGAACTGCCCCGGCAGTTCCCTTGAGGCTCGATATGATCTTGGCTGCCTTGGCCGGGCCAAAGGCCTTGATAAGCATATTTTCCGCGTAGCCGAATCCGCCGCGCTTGACGTGTCCGTGGGCTACGGCGATCTTGTGAAACTCGTCGAGGACGCTTCCCACAACCTCGGAAGGGACCTGCTCCATCTCGGTGATTGCCGCGGCGATCTCTTCCGCGTCACTCTCCTTGAAGTGCTTAAGTACCTGGCCGGAAGCTTCTTCACCCAGGCTGATAAGCACTACCGCCACCTTCTGCAGCGGTTTGAGTATCATTGACCTTGAAGTGGCCATGGGTTACTTCCCTTCCTCCACCCATATCTTTAACAGGCCGCTGAAATCTTCCGGGCTCTTCTGGGCCGATTCAGTCAGCTGTCGCTTCACTGCCTCCCTGGCGATCGCTTCCGGTGTAGGGGTTTCTTCCGCCGTCATTTTCGCCCTTATTTCGGCCTCCAGTTGTTCAGCGGTCTTCCCGGCGGGAAGCGATGTCCCTTTACCTGTTTTTCTAGGGGTGGTCAACGCACCGACGATAGGTTTCACGACGAACAGGATAAGAAGGATGCTTATCAGGGCGATGGTACCGTATTTGGCGCCGGCCATGATAAGTGCCCTCGTATCAAGGGGAGACTTGGCGGTCATCGCCTCGCCGTCCACCGCGGTCTCGAAGGGGACGTTGGTAACCTGAAGAAGGTCGCCCCGTTGAGGATCAAGCCCTACGGCGTTGGCGACAAGCTTCTGGTACTGGTCGAGCTGGGTCTTCGAGAGCGGTGCATATTCCCGGGTCTCTTTGCCTTGGGCATCCTTGCTGACCTTGTAAGTACCGTCAAGGACAACGGCCACGGAAAGCTTCTCGATCTTGCCTACCGGCAGCACGGAATGCCTCACGGTCTTGCTGACCTCATAGTTGATGGTCTCTCCGCTGCGTCCTGACTGGGAGTTGGTTCCTCCTACCTCGGCCGTTGCCGTGCCGAGATTTGACCTTACCCCCGGAACTCCCTTGGGTGTCGAGGTGTTTGACGATTTCTCCTCGGAGCGCTGCTCACTCCTTATTGCAATGGTGTCAGGGTCATACTTCTCCTCGGTCTGTTCAATCTGGGAGAAGTCAAGGGATGCCGTTACCCGGGTAATAGCCTTGCCGGGGCCCATAATCCCCTCGAACATCGTCTGGACCTGCTTCTCCAGGTCCTTCTCGATCTTTCGCTGGTATTCGAGCTGCGAGGTGGTCATCCTGCCGATGGCCGAGTCGTCGGAGTTGGCCGACAGGATCTTCCCGTGCATGTCAACTACCGTAACGCCGGAAGGGGCCAGTCCTTCAACACTGCTGGCCACAAGATGGACGATGCCGTTGACCTGATCGCGGCTCAGCAACGCGCCTCCCTTGAGCTTGAGGACGACCGATGCCGTAGGCTTCTTTTCCTGGTCGATAAAGAGCGATTTTTCGGGCAGGGCAATATGGACCCTGGCCTGGACTACTTCGGAAAGCTGGAGGATGGTGCGGGTAAGTTCGCCCTGAAGCGCCCGCTGGAAGTGCATCTTCTGTACAAAGTCGGTCATGCCGAGCTGGGTCTTGTCAAAGATCTCGAACCCTACCCCCGCGCCCTGGGGAAGTCCCTGGCTGGCCAGTTGCAACCTTGTTTCATACACCTGGGCCGCCGGGACGGAGACAACGGTCCCACCACCGGAGAGCTCGTAGGGAACCCGCTGTTCCTTCAGCTTGGCGATAACGGTCCCTGCATCATCGGGGCTGAGGTTGGCGTAAAGTACCTGATAGTCGGGCTTGTTCGCCCAGTAGAGCAGGCCGCCAAAAGCGAGCATCGAAAGGGCGAAGACCACTGCCATGGTGATCTTCTGTCCTGTTGTCAAGTTGCCCAATACTGTACGAAGCTGGTCAATGAATGCCATGGTACCTCCTGATAGCAGCGCAGCGGGTATAGCGTTGTGATTGAATGCTACACGCTATGCGCCAGCCTCTTACACCTGCGTCCGCATGATCTCCTGGTAGCTCTCGACGATCTTGTTCCTGACCTGCATCATGGTCTGAAACGCGACGTCGGCCTTCTGCATGGCGATCATCGTCTCGTGAATGTCTTTCACCTTGCCCGTGGTGAGATCCTTGATCGACTGGTCGGCGTTCGCCTGAAGGGTATTTACCTCCTGGATCGCCTCCTTCAGCGCCTCACCGAAGCCCTTGCCGTCGGGTTTCTGGAGGGGGGATTTGCTTCCCGGAGTTATATTGCCCGGCTGTAATCCGTTTATTTTCATGTCCTTCATTGCGATTACTCCTGTGAATAGCGGTTCGGTTCAGGGGTATCTCAGATAGCTGTCTTATTTACCTATATCCAGGGCGCGCATCGCCATGTCCTTCGCCGAGTTCATGGCGGTAACATTGGCCTCATACGACCGCGTGGCGGCCAGAAGGTTTACCATCTCCTCCACCAGGTTGATATTGGGCATGGCCACATAGCCGTCGGCATTGGCGTCGGGATGGGCAGGGTCGTACTGCATGCGCGGAGGTGTCTTATCCTCTGTAATCTCCGAGACGGACACCTTGTTTACCTGGTCCTGCAGTACCTGGCCAAAGGCTGCTCCCTCGGGACGGGCCTCAAACACCACGTCCTTCCTCTTGTAGGGACCGCCCTCAGGGGTCCTCGTGGTGCTCACATTGGCCAGATTGCCGGAGATGACATTGATCCTCGTCCTCTGGGCGGTAAGGCCGGAAGCGCTTACATTAATGGCATCGAGGAGACCCATCTGTTACCTCCTTCCTTCGCTAATGGCATATTTGAGGCCGGCGAATTTCTTGGCGAGGATCTGCGCCGACGTATTGTATTGCAGGGTATTCTGGGCCAGCTTGCTCATTTCTTCATCGACGCTTACGTCATTGTCGTCATTTCTGAGCGTGCCTTCGGAATCCGAAGTCTGCGCCGTCATCATGCTTTCCGTATCACCGGAAAGGTGGTTTGGATGAGTCTTTTTCATGTCGCCGGTGCTGACGCCCATCGCCTTGCTCAGCTCGTTTTCGAAAGAGATATCCTTGGACTTGTAACCGGGTGTCTCGGCATTGGCGATATTACTGGAGAGGACCGCATGACGCTGGGACCGGATGTCCATCGATTTGCCCAGCAGGCCTATGGTGCCGCCAAAGAGTGAATCCGCCATTGAGAAGCTCCTTTTTCAGAAGGATGAGACAACTGTTCACCAGGAAATTAGCAAGAGCTGTACCAAGGCGTCGGAAAGTTTGCTGTTTGACTAAAAATCCAATAAAATCAATCAGTATCGATTGAGAGGGGTCGAGTCCACCGAAAGCCGTTCATCGTGGTGGCGCCAAATAGTAGGAAATCTTTGCCTACCGCAGTGGCGCGATTGACATAAAAGATTGACCATGTTACGTTTACCGCGGGTTTGCGGTTGCCATTACGAATCTCAGGGGAGAACATCATGCGAATAGGGATCCTTACCGGCGGGGGAGACTGCCCCGGCCTTAATGCAGTGCTTCGGGCGGTGGTGCGTCGTGCGGACAAGTACGGCTTTCATGTCACCGGTATAAGGGATGGCTGGAAGGGTCTGCTGGAGCCGGATACCTATCATCTCGACGCCGAAGCGGTATCGGGCATTCTCCATCTTGGCGGCACCATTTTAGGCACCTCCCGCACCAATCCCTTCGCCAAACCTGAAAATGAGAAGAAACTGCTGGAAAACATAAAGCTCCTCGATCTCGAGGTCATCATGGGCGTGGGCGGTGACGACACCCTGGGGGTGCTCAACAAGCTGTCGGGACACGGTATAAAGACCATCGGCATTCCCAAGACCATCGACAACGATCTCATGGGGACCGACTTCACCTTCGGATTCTACACCGCCGTCGACCGCGTAACCGCCGCCATCGACAACCTCCACAGCACCTCCGAGGCCCATCACCGGGTAATGGTGGTGGAGATCATGGGGCGTCACGCGGGCTGGATCACCGCCTTCGGCGGACTGGCCGGCGGCGCCGACCTCATCCTTGTCCCCGAGAAGAAGTTCAAGATCGAGGAGGTCTGCGAAAGCATCAAACGCCGCTTTGCCAAGGGCAGGAAGTTCTTCATCATCGCCGCCTCGGAAGGGGCGAAGCCCGATGAAAGCGAGGCCCTCATCACCAAGACCACCAAGCGGGATGCCTTCGGGAACGTCATGCTGGGCGGCATCGGCGAGATGCTGGCCGAGAAGATAGAAGAAAAGACCGGTTTCGAGACCCGCCACGTGGTCCTGGGCCATCTTCAGCGGGGCGGCTCGCCGTCGGCCTACGACAGAATACTGGGGACCCGCTACGGGATAAAGGCCGCCGATCTGGTCCATGAAGGCAAGTTCGGTCGCATGGTTGCGCTCCACGGTACGGAGATTGTCGATATCCCCCTTTCCGAAGGGGTCATGGCCGGCGGAGAGAAGCAGTACAAGCTGCTCGACATGGCCTACATGGAGCTGGCCGAAACCTTCTTTGCTTAATGACAGACTCTTCTCTCCTCTCCATCGCCGACCTTCGCGTCACCTTTTCCACCGACGAGGGGCGACTTACCGCCGTTGACGGCGTAAGCCTCCGCGTCGAGCGGGGAAAGGTCCTTGGCATCGTGGGGGAGAGCGGCTGTGGCAAGAGCGTCACCGCCCATTCCATCCTCCGCATCCTCCCTACCCCGCCCGCAAAAGTAGAATCAGGCCGCATCGAGTTCGAAGGCCGCGACCTCCTGCCCCTTCCCGAAAAGGAGATGCAGAGTATCCGGGGCGGCCGCATCGCCATGATCTTCCAGGAACCGATGACCTCGCTGAACCCGGTCTTCACCGTCGGCTATCAGATCGCCGAGCAGGTCATGGCACACACCGACGCGAGCAAGGCCGAGGCCTGGAAGAGGGCCGAAGAGCTGCTTACCCTCGTCGGGATGCCCGAGCCCGCCAAGCGCCTGAAGGAGTATCCCCACCAGTTAAGCGGCGGCATGCGGCAGCGGGTCATGATCGCCATGGCCATCTCCTGCGAGCCCGCGCTGATCATCGCCGACGAACCCACCACGGCGCTGGACGTCACCATACAGGCGCAGATCCTCGAACTGCTCAACAGAATTCGCCGGGAGCTGGGCACCTCTGTCATACTCATCACCCACGACCTGGGGATTGTCGCCGAGATGACCGATCATGTCGCCGTTATGTACGCCGGGCAGGTGGTGGAGGAGTGCGATACCGCCGCTCTTTATGCAAAGCCGCTCCACCCTTACACCATGGGATTGATGGCATCGCTTCCCTCAACCCACGCCGCAGGCAGGAAAGAGCGGCTGACCGCCATTCCCGGCATGGTTCCCCGGCTCATCAACATTCCAGCGGGGTGTCGGTTTGCCGACCGTTGCCGTTATGTGATCGATGACTGCCGAAAGGCCCCCGTGCCACTGGCGGAGATTGATGCGGGCCACAGCTCCCGCTGCATCCGGGCAGGCGAGATAGCGCGGGGGACGGTCTGATGCTGCTGAAGGTGGAGAATCTGAAAAAGCACTTCCCCGTCAAGGGCGAGGGTTTACGGCCGAAAAAAGAGGTGCTTCGGGCCGTGGACGGCATCTCCTTTACCCTCGACAAGGGTGAGGTGCTCGGGCTGGTCGGCGAGTCGGGCTGCGGCAAGTCCACCGCGGGTCGCGCCATCCTTCGCCTCACCGAGCCCACCGAAGGCACAGTACACCTCGACGGCGAAGAGATCATGACGGCAGACTCGGCACGAATGCGCACCCTGCGGCGCAGCATGCAGATCGTCTTTCAGGACCCCTTTGCGTCGCTCAACCCCCGGATGAAGGTCGGCGATATCATCAGCGAACCGCTCACCGTCCACGGCCTCGCCAGGGGGCAGGAGCTTAAGGAACGGGTGGCGGAGCTTCTCGGAAAAGTCGGCCTGCCTGCCGACGCGGCGGGGCGTTATCCCCACGAATTCTCCGGTGGCCAGCGACAGCGGATCGGCATCGCCCGGGCGCTCTCGCTCAAACCCAGCCTCATCGTTGCCGACGAACCCGTCTCCGCCCTCGACGTCTCCATACAGGCCCAGGTCATCAACCTGCTGGAGGACCTGCAGGCCGAGTACCGGCTCGCCTTCCTCTTCATCTCCCACGACCTCAACATCGTGCGCCATTTTAGCGACCGCGTCGCCGTCATGTATCTGGGCATCTTCATGGAGATGGGCGACAGCGAAGAGATATACCGCAATCCCCTACACCCCTACACCCAGTGCCTTCTCTCCGCCATCCCCGTGCCCGACCCCGAGCGGAAACGGCAGCGGATTGTCCTTGCCGGCGATGTCCCCAGCCCCATCAACATACCTACCGGTTGCCGGTTTCATCCCCGTTGCCCCAAGCGATTTGAGCCCTGTGACAAAGAGGTGCCGGAGTACAAGGACGCGGGCGGCAATCATTGGGTGGCGTGTCATTTGTATTAGAACGGGTAACGGAGCTGCTGTCTTGTCCCGCCACCTTGAACCCCTTGACACATGAATCGAGTAGGCAGATAGTTGGACAATCAACGGTGGTGCGATGGTTCTGTCAGTCGTTTAGCGTTATTTTTGTGTTGCTAAACGAAACCGTATAATCATTTGTTGGGTTAGCTCATTGCGAATCCTCGTCCGATATAAAGACAGCCTGCGAAAGTTTGTGGTTGTAGAATCCAGTGACCGAGATGGTTCCCTGATGCTCGTAATGAGGAGGGAAGGTACTAGCACGTCACACGCCACTTGGAGCACGAAGCCGGGAGAACACGAGCCTAAGCAGGTTGACTTTGGCGAGCCTCGCCAGAAGAGAAAGCAGGTAACAATACACCAGTCGGGTCGTGTGAATTACCACGAAAATGGCAACTCCATCTTCATAGAACCACTTACTCGCACAAGCCGAACTACTTGCGTGTATGCCTACCGCGTTCCAGCCCTTGAGAAACTGGACTTACACCCGGACGAATTAGGCGACAACGATGCGGTTTTCGATCTTTCCGATTTAGGAGATGGTCCGGTGTCCTTTTCGGTCTTTATAGGGCCGTCCTCTCTGGTGCCACCTGGGAAAGCCGTTAAGCTCGCTTATGATGAAGAGGGCTACTCACTAACTATTGCAGTAGACGCCGTACCGGTACCCGTTCCCCCAGGATACGAAAATCATTTCACAACTCTAACACCCGAGCGCGGTATCTTCGTTGAGCAGCAAATGGCAGAAGATCAGGCAATGATCTCCTACCACCAGGTCCTCACGCGGTCAGATGGGCTGGTGCTCTACCATCCAAACGGCGAGGGTGCCATCCGAATGATCTTTTCGGTACCAAAGCGAATCGCTCCGAAATTCAAGATTGAGTTCGTAGATCCCGCGTTGCACGTGACGGAACAGGACGTACAGAGAGACGCTAGATCGGAGAAAGTCATGCTGAAGTTCAAGATTCGCAACCGACAAACAGGTCAGATCATTCGGAATGAAGTCGCCATCAAATCCATAGAGCTCGACGCGGAACTATGAAGGCAGTTTTCCCTCCAGCGATCCCTAACCCTGCATTTGAGAGATATGCTTTGAGACGCAAGCGGCGCTCTCGCTCCTCAATGCCATATTGGCTTTTATGAACCGCTTCATGTCTCCCTGTATCGTAACAGTTCTTTTCAGCAACATAGCCATGTGTATGATGGCCTATGTGCAGCCTCTACATGCCGGTGAACCTTCAGGCACCGCCATCACTTTCACGTACTCACCCCCCACCGAAACCCGCTACACCGAGACCGTCCACATAACAAGACAAAGGCAGGCCACGACCGGAGGCGTGCAGACAGACGAACTAACGTCGTCTTCAAACATCTTGATTCAGCAGACGCCGGTAGGCTGGCAGGTGGTCGTCAAGCCAGCGGAATACGGGCTGAAGCTCAACGGCCGTCCGGTACTGGACCCTTTTGCCGATCTTCAGTCGAAAGTCACTATTACGCACCACCTCGACAGGCAGGGAATGCTCGTCACTACCGATGTCGACTATGCGGCGCTGATGAATCTGCTGGGCCGGGAGTTGCCGCCGCAGGAGCTGGCGAAGGTTACGCCGATGATTCAGCAGAGGGCCGGTGAGCTGAAAGAGAAGGCCGCGGCGGAATGGAGGGCGCGGGTCGGTGAGCTTATCGGAAAGACGGTGAAGATTGGCGATATGTGGCAGCAGGAAACGAGTTACGTCCTTCCCGATGGGGGAGGTGCCGTGTTGACGATAAAGACGCAATTTGAGGCCATGGAGCCCTGCGGGGCGGGTAGTTGTGTGCGCATCCGGCAGACGTTTTCTCCCGTGCCGCAGAATGGGGCAGTTGCTACCGGTGCGAGCGGCTCCCTGTCGCGCCTGGTTGACCCGCGGACGATGCTGATTTATGATGAAACGTCGGAGTCGGGCATGGGGATGGAAAGGGAGAGTCGGGTCTATGAATTCAACTATGGAAAGTAAGCTTGGCGGTCTCGCAATCACGGCGGTTGCGGCTCTTTTAAGCGCGTCGGTAGCGACGGCCCGCGAAATCCCGAACCAGCCGCATATCTACGGCAAGTGCGTCGAGAAATCGGCGGACGGGAAATGCGTGAAGTCGGACCAGGATATCTCGCCGACGGAGGCCTACAAGCTGTGGGAGGAGAAGAGGGCCGAGATCGTCGACGTCCGCACCCGGCATGAGTTCAAGCTGATCGGGCATCCCGGCGCCAGGGAGAAGAAGGAACTGCTGCGGCGGGGAGAGAAGACCGGCCGCTTTTATCATCCGTCCATCGCCATCAACATGCCCTATCCGTGGATCGACATGGGGTTCACCGGGCACGAGGATGTCATCGACATGGGTGATATCAATGACCCGAAGGACATCACCGACGACGAGCTGGAGCGCTTTATAAAGCCCTTTGAGACCCATTTCCCCGACAGGGAGAAAAATTACATCTTCATCGACCGTTCGTGGGACCGCGCCGTCTGGGCTGCGAACATCATGTTTCTGCGGGGCTACAAGAATGTGTATACGGTGATCGGCGGGTTTGAGGGTCAGCCCGATGCGACAGACGGATACCGTCGCACCCGGGAGGGGTGGCTGCATGAGGGACTGCCCGCGGCCTTTGATGTCCGCCATTAAGTCAAATAATTCAATGAGATATGCAGTCTGTTCCACGTGGAACATGCGGGGTGCGGTCGAGGAATGAAGCCCGAGAATCTGAAGCTCCTCACTGACGGCGCAGCGGCGCTGGGCTTTCCGCTGTCGGCCGGGATGCCCGGCCTGTTCGCCCGCTATTTCGACGAGCTTATCAAGTGGAACGCCCGAATCAATCTTACGGCCATCACCGATGAGCGAGAGGTGGTCATCAAGCACTTCATCGATTCTCTGGCCTTTGCCAAAGGGTTTGATACCGGCCTCCCGCTGCGTCTCCTCGATATAGGTGCGGGGGCGGGATTTCCCGGAATCCCCTTGAAGATCGTCTTCCCCTCCCTCGATGTAGTGCTCCTCGACTCGGTGGCGAAGAAGGTGTCGTTTATGAGTCATGTCTGTCGCACGCTCGGCCTATCGGATATCACGGCCATTCATGGTCGGGCGGAAGAACTGGCGAGGAAGCCGGAGTTTGCCGGGTCTTTTGATCTGGTCACCCTTCGGGCGGTGACGGATACCGAGGCGGCGCTGAATTTGGCCAAACCGTTCCTGAAAAAGGGCGGGCGGGTAGTCATGAGCCGGAGCACCGAAGAGATGCGCCAGATTAAGGACAGGATGACGGATTACTCGATAGTCGCGAGGGAGGAGCTGGTATTGCCGGGCTCGAACCTTCGCAGGACGATTCTTGCAATTGAGGGAGCATGAAGAAGATCAAGACCACCTGTTTCCGTGACTGCTGGGACGGCTGCGGCATGATCGCCACGGTTGAAGACGGAAAGGTAACGAAGCTTGAGGGCGACCCGGATCATCCCTACACCAGGGGTTTTCTCTGCTCCCGGATGAGCGACTTTCACAAGATCAATTACTCGAAAGAGCGCATCCTGCGGCCGCGAATCAAGCGGAACGGCGTGTGGGAGGATATCTCATGGGATGAGGCCCTGGATCTCTGCGCGTCGCGGTTGAAGCAGATTGTCGACGAGTCGGGGCCACTGGCAATTCTCAACTACATGGGGGCAGGCACCTTTGGTGTAACCCGGCTCATAGCCAACAGGTTCTTCAATCTCCTGGGCGGCGTGACCATGGCTTCCGGTTCTCTCTGTGATGCGGCCGGTGAAGAGGGGCAGATTGCCGACTTCGGGCACCAGTGGGCCCACGATCCGCTCGACCATCTGAACAGTCGGCTGATCATCGTATGGGGCCGCAACCCCTCTCATTCCAACATTCATCTTGTTCCCATCATCAAAGAGGCGCGGGAGCGGGGCGCACAGCTGGTAGTGATCGATCCCATACGGACGGAACTGGCCAGGCAGGCAGACATATTTATCCAGCCAAAGCCGGGAACCGACATTTACCTGGCCATGGCTCTGGCCAACAGTATCCTTTCAGAGGAGCTGGCAGACACCGCCTGCATCGAGCGCCATACGGCAGGATTTGAGTCGTGGCGCGAGATTGTGGCGCAGTGCACGCCTGAGCAGGCAGCCGAGGCGACCGGTATCGCTGCTAGTAGAT